>VXPN01000286.1 GCA_009839535.1 Boseongicola sp. SB0662_bin_57
GCAAAGGAGAGACGCTAACAGGCGAGTGCGTCAAATTTGGTCGCACTTGGAACGGGAAACGGAAAGTTCGGTGGAATCGAATGATCTTGCGGTGGCAAATCAGCCACACGGGGATTGCGCACCGACGACGCCCGGACGGCATCGAGCGGCGGCTCGGTGCCGCCACCCCGTGTGAAGGGAAATTTCCGCATGCACCTCCGGACATCATCGATGTTTGCGCCGACGCTGCGGTCACACCGGCGCGATGTCGCCTTCGGCGCGCAGCGCGTGGAACTCGGCCTCGAAGGCAGGAAACCGTGCATCCTCGATGGCGCTCCGGATGCCGGACATGAGTTCCTGGTAATAGTGAAGATTGTGCCAGGTCAGCAGCATCCCCGAAATCATCTCTCCGGCGCGGAAGACGTGATGAAGGTAGGCCCGGCTGTAGTTTCGGCAGGCAGGACAGGTGCACGCATCGTCCAGAGGACGCGGATCGTTCGCATGCCTTGCGTTCTTTACGTTGATGGCTCCCCGACGCGTGAATGCCTGGCCGGTGCGACCTGACCGCGACGGCAGCACGCAGTCCATCATGTCGATGCCGCGCCTTGCCGCTCCGACGATGTCGTCGGGTTTTCCGACGCCCATGAGATAGCGTGGCTTGTCGCGGGGGAGCATTGCCGGTGCATGGTCGAGCACGTCGAACATCGCGTCCTGGCCTTCTCCGACGGCCAGCCCGCCGACTGCATACCCATCGAAGCCCATGGCCACGAGCGCATTGGCGCTTTCCTCCCTCAAGTCCCGGCTGAGACCGCCTTGCTGGATCCCGAACAGCGCATGTCCCGATCGCTCTCCAAACGCGGCCTTCGATCGTTCTGCCCATCGCATCGAAAGGCGCATGCTCCTCGCGATCGCGTTTTCGGATGCGGGCAGGGCAGGGCACTCGTCGAAGCACATGGCGATGTCGCTTCCCAGCATGCGCTGGATCTCCATGGATCGCTCCGGCGAAAGCATGTGCCTGGAGCCGTCGACATGGGACGTGAAACGGACGCCTTCCTCGGTCACCTTTCTCATGCCCGCAAGGCTCATCACCTGAAACCCGCCGGAATCCGTAAGGATCGGCCCTGCCCAGTTCATGAACCTGTGGAGCCCTCCAAGATCCGCAACCCGTTCGGCGCCGGGCCGCAGCATCAAGTGGTACGTGTTGCCGAGGAGGATGTCCGCGCCTGTTGCCGCAACGCTTTCAGGAAGCATTGCCTTCACGGTGCCTGCAGTGCCAACCGGCATGAACGCGGGAGTCCGCACGTCGCCGCGCGCCGTCTTGATCACGCCTGCACGCGCCGCGCCGTCCGTTGCGTTCAGCTTGAAGAAAGGGGTTTCTGTCATGGGCCGGGCCCTGTTCAGGCCGAAAGTTGCGCCATGAACTCCTCGGGAACCTCAAGATTCGCTGTCACGCGCTGGATGTCTTCGTCGCTTTCCAACGCGTCGATCATGCGCAGGAGCTTCTGGAACCCCTCAAGGTCCAGCTCGGCAACCGTCGTGGGTTTCCAGATCAACCTGGTTGATTCCGCCTCGCCCAAGTCCGCGTCGAGCGCTCTGGAGACATCGTTCAGTTCTGCATCGGCAGTCAGGATGACGTGACCGTCCTCGCCGGATTCAATGTCTTCCGCGCCGGCCTCGATGGCCGCCATCATCACCGCGTCCTCGTCGCCGGCAGATGCCGGGTAGACGATCTCTCCCTTGCGTACGAACATGAAGCTCACCGAGCCGGTCTCGCCAAGGTTGCCGCCGTGCTTGTCGAAGCAGGCGCGCACGGTTGACGCGGTCCGGTTCCGGTTGTCGGTCAGCGCTTCGACGATGACCGCAACGCCGCCCGGTCCGTATCCCTCGTAGCGGATTTCCTCGAATTCATCACCTTCCCCGGCTTGGGACCTGGAAATCGCGCGAGCGATGACATCCTTGGGGACCGAGTTCGATTTCGCTTCCTTCACGGCCAGCCGCAGTCGCGGATTCTTCTCCGGGTCGGGATCACCAAGCTTTGCCGCAACGGTGATCTCCTTGGAGAGCTTCGAGAACAGCTTGGACCGGGCCGCGTCCTGGCGTCCCTTGCGGTGCTGGATGTTCGCCCATTTGGAGTGGCCGGCCATCGCGTTTCGGTCCTTTTCGCCTCGCTGGTTGGCCGAGGATATAGGGCAGGTGGCGGCTTGCGTGCAAGGGCGGGATGACCCTGATCAGCGTGCTGCTTCCCGGGACATTGCCTTCTATGGACCTGAACGCAAAGTGCTGCTACAAATTGTATGGTGAATGCCAGGGACCCCAAGATAAGTGGCTCGCCGCCGATAATTCGACGCCTGGAAGACGCGGCGATCAACCGCATTGCGGCGGGGGAGGTCGTCGAACGGCCCGCCGCGGCGGTCAAGGAACTCGTCGAGAACGCGATCGACGCCGGTGCGCGTCACATTTCGATCGCAGTGGCCGAGGGTGGCAAGCGTCTGATACGAGTGGAAGATGACGGTTGCGGCATCGCTGAGGACCAGTTGCAGCTTGCCCTCTCTCGCCACGCGACGTCAAAGACAGACGGGTCAGACCTGCTGAACATTCACACGTTGGGCTTTCGCGGCGAGGCGCTTGCATCGCTTGCCGCAGTCGGGCGGCTGAGCGTCACGTCCCGCCCCGAGGGACGCGATGCCGCTGTCATCGAGGCGGCCGGCGGAGCTGTGGAACCGGTGCGTCCTGCCGCGAGCGGGCAGGGCACGACGGTGGAACTGCGGGATCTCTTCTTTGCCACACCGGCCCGTCTCAAGTTCCTTCGCAGCGAACGCGGCGAAATGCAGGCGGTCACTGACGCAGTGAAGCGGCTGGCAATGTCGGAGCCGTATACCGGCTTCGAGCTCTTCAACCACACCGACGCGCCGCGCAAGGTCTTCGCCGTCCACGCGGAGACCGGCGATCCCGCCCAGGCGCTGTCGGGCCGGATCCAGGCCATTCTCGGGAAGGAATTCATCGAGAATGCCATTGCCATCGACGTCGAGCGCGGCGGCCTGCACATGACCGGATTCGCTGCATTGCCGACCTATTCGCGCGGGTCCGCGGTGCATCAGCACTTTTTCGTCAATGGCCGCCCCGTCCGCGACAAGCTCTTGATCGGCGCCCTCAGGGCTGCCTATTCGGACGTGCTCAGCCGGGACCGGCACGCCGCTGCAGCGATCTTCATCGACTGCGAACCCGCCTTGGTGGACGTGAACGTTCATCCGTCCAAGGCCGAGGTGCGCTTTCGCGAACCTGGGGAGGCCCGCAGACTTGTCGTTTCCGGTCTTCGGCATGCGCTTGCAGAGGCCGGCCACCGGTCGTCAAGCACGATCGGAACCGATGCGCTCGGCGCGTTTCGCGCACCGCCAGAAGAAGCGCGTGTCTACCAGATGGACTACAGGGTCGGACGCGGGAAGGCGCGAGTTGTCGAGCAGGAACCCCATGGCGATGGCGGTCTTTTGCGCGACATGGACGGGGTCGCCGCTGGTCGCGTCGACTCCGTGGATTCCGAAGGCGAGGAGCTTGACTTTCCGCTCGGTGCGGCGCGTGCGCAATTCCACGAGAACTTCATCCTGGCCCAGACCCGGGACGGCATCATTCTGGTGGACGCGCATGCCGCCCATGAGCGCCTCGTTTATGAAAGGCTGAAGGCCCAGATGGCCGAGGCAGGGGTTGCCCGGCAAGCGCTTCTCGTCCCGGAAATCGTGGAGCTTGGCGAGACGGCTGCGGAAATCCTGGAACACGCGGAGGATCTGCTGGCGCTCGGGCTCTCGATCGAGCCATTCGGGCACGGGGCGGTTGCCGTTCAGGAAACGCCGGCGATCCTTGGTCAGGTCGATGCCGCACGACTCCTGAAGGACATTGCCGATGAACTTGAGGCAGGAGGGCCATGCGGGACACTCAAGGCGCGGATCGACGCGGTCCTGTCTCGCATCGCCTGCCACGGCTCGGTTCGGACTGGTCGGCTGATGCGAGCCGAAGAGATGAACGCCCTCTTGCGCGAGATGGAAGCAACGCCGAACTCAGGTCAATGCAATCACGGACGACCGACATATGTGGAACTGAAGATGCAGGATGTAGAAAGGCTCTTCGGTCGGCGGTGACGCTCGCGTACGCAATGGCAGGGCTGACGGGCCGACCGTCTTGAAGGCCGTTTCGGCAAGAACTCGTCAGTGAACTTCAATCAAGTCCTCAACGGGGCGTTCGGCGAGCCAAGGCGGGCCTCTCACATGGCATCTATCTGCGCAGCCGCGCCTTTCGGCCGCCGCGCCGTCCAGGCAATCGCGACTTCCGGCCTGGCAGTTCGGCCATGATCCTGTCGCGTTCCACGGGAGTCATCTGACCCCAAAGCGTGATTTCCTCGCCCGTGCGGTGACAGCCGAGGCAGATCCCGGCATCTGGATGCATGAGGCATACGCGGACACAGGGGCTCTCGATGTCATCGCGTTTCCAGAGGTTGTCGCTCATGTCGTCCCCAAATGGCAGATCCGGTCCAGCGCTCCCTGCAGAATGTAGGAGGCGGCAACGTGATCAATGACCTGGCCGCGACGTCTGCGCGACATGTCGGCCTCCAGAAGGGCACGTTCTGCCGCCACTGTCGAGAGCCGCTCATCCCAGAAGGCAACGGGAAGCTCGGTCGATCTTGCAACGACTCTTGCGAATGCGCGCGTCGCTTGGCAGCGAGGGCCTTCCGAGCCGTCCATGTTGAGCGGCAGTCCCAGTACCATCCCGACGACTTCCCGAGGTGCGCAGATCGCCATGAGGGCCGAGACGTCCTTTCCAAGCTTCGTTCTGCGGATCGTCTTGACGGGGCTCGCCACGCGCCGCCGCGCATCACTTGCCGCAACACCGATCGTTGCGGTTCCGAAGTCAATTCCGGCCAGCGCGCCGGAGGCGGGCAGCATTGCCGCGAGGGACTCGATGTCGTCACAGATCATTCGGAAAGCCCGGATCTCGCACCCGCATCACGGATGACTGCCATTGCCGCGTCGTCGTCGCCAAAGACCTCCTTGGCTTCGGCAAAGATGCTCTGCGCCCGCCGCTCTTCTCCCAGCACCATGAGCGAGTGAACAAGTTGTGCCCATTCTTCCGGCCCGCCACCTTCCAGTGCCAAGCGCGCTGCAAGACCCTCGACCATTTCGCGGATCATGGCTTCGCGGTCTTCAGCCTCCATGTCCTCTGCCGCCTCGATTTCGGCCGCAGTCGGGCCTCGGACGACGGGCGGTTCGTATTTCATGCCGGCGCCTGCAGCGACATCGGCGATTCCGGCGCGCAGCACAGGCACCCAGGGTTCGTCAGCCACGCTCGTCTCAAGCAGGTCACGCCAGATTGGAAACGCCAGGTCCGGCCTGCCAACCTGCACTTGCAGCAACCCGAGAAAGTAGCGCCCCGCACGGTTCCCGGGATCGAGGGCAAGGAGGCGCAGGACATATTCCTCCGCTTCCGGGGAAACGTAGCCTCCCGCCGAAAAGACCATCATCTCGATCATGGCAGCGAGATCGCCGGTCGTGACCCTGTCTTCCTTCGCGGCCAGGAGCTGCTCCAGAGTCTGGCGCGCGGCGGCGAAATTGCCCAGCCGGGCCTCGTTTCTCGCAAGGAGCGTCAAGCCCTGGATGTCGGATGGGCGCTCCCTGATGGCCGCTCTGAGCCTGTCCATCAATTCCAGGAAGTCCTCGGGCACGGCCTCCGGGCCCGGAAGACCTGGCGCAGCCATTGTCTCGGCATCCTTTTGGCCTGGGCGATCCCGGGCGGCCTCTTCCAGTGCCGCCAGCCGCGTGTTCATTGGAAGATCGGGCGTGCCCGGCGCGCCCTGCGCCAGGTAGATGCCGACCCCGCCAGCAAACAGCGTCGCAATGATGATTCCTGCGGCGAGTCCCCGGTTTCCCGGAGCATGTTCGTCACGTGCCTGCGCGCGCCTGTCTGCATCCAGCAGCCTTCGGGAAATCTCGAGGCGAGCCGTTTCCGCTTCCATTTCTGCAAGCACGCCGCGGGCCTCGTCTCGCGCGACTTCGTTCAACTGGTCTCGATAGACCTGAACATCCGAAACCGCACTGCCCACTTCTCCGGTGCGCACGCGCATCAATGCATGGACCATAGTGGCAACGGCCCCGGCAATGATGAGGCATGCAAGCAACCAGAAGATCATGGACTCCTCCATGCCATTTCGCCGGGCACCACCTGGTCTGGCGGCTGTCTTGTCTTGATGCGCCAGATGTTGCGTCGCGGCTCCTTGTGACGAGAAGCCCTGAACCGACCAAGGGGATTCGCCATGCCTTGCGGCTATCGCACCTGAACGAACGCTGCCAGATTCAGGCGTTGAAGAAAAGCGGCATGTCATTTCGGCACTTCGGGCCATTGCCCGCCAATCCCGCTTTCAACAGGCGGCATCAAGCCATGGCTTGGCCGTGCCGCGGAGAAGGCGGAGCGGGTGGTGCCCTTCGCAACTGAACTTGCAGAAAATCACTGGTTTCTGTATATTCTTGACTAACTGGAATCAGCGCATGGAGTTTTCCATGAAACGGTTTCCCGCAGGCGATCTGACACGCAATACGGGCAATCTCCTTGAGGCTGCGGCCATCGCGCCGGTAGTGATCACGAAGCACAGAAAGCCACGGTTCGTGGTCATGTCGATGCCACGGTTCGAGGAGCTCACATCGGGACGGTCTTCGCAGGTTGCGGTGGATGTCGCCGACATGCCGGAGGATCTAGGCAGGCTGCTGGACAAAGGCATCGAGGACCATGTCCGAGGGCGCTGACCTTCCGGTCGCAGGGCAGGTCTTCGACTATCACTTCCTCTGGAAGTGGCAGGCGGAGCAAGGTGAAACCGAAGGCCGGCAGAAGCGACCAAGCTGCGTCGTCGTTGTCGTCAACGACAAGGGCCAACACGTCCTGTTCCTTGCCCCGATCACCAGCAAGGCTCCCGGCAGCGGGCGGTCGGCCCTGGAGATACCCGAGACCGAAGCCCGTCGCGCCAATCTTGACGCTGGCGTTTCGCTCTGGGTCGTCCTCGACGAGTTGAACGTCGACATTCTGGAAGCGTCCTGCACGCTGGAAGACCGCTCGCCACGGGGATGTTTCGGCCCGGCTTTCGTCGATGCGATCATCCGGGGCGTGCAGCGTGTCCGTGTCACCGGGAAGCTCAGTCTGTCGGAGCGGAGCCAGGCGGGAGAGATAACCTCCCCTGACCATTTGGGGTCTCGAAACGCGTGAAGTCCAGTTTCGAAGTCGCGCCTTCTGTCTGGCGGGACTGCCCGCCGCGCTGTCCGGTGTCGCGAAATAACTCTCTCCTGCCGCTTGCCGTCAGACGTCTCATCGGGGATTCTGGGAGAGAGACGGCGAGTCGATGCCGCCAAGATGCGAGTTGCAGGACATGGGTCACTATTCGGCCTTAGCCGTGGCACGGGAAGCGTTCCGGGATCACCGGGGCTGGCAGCGTGCCTGGAAGAGCCCCGAACCGAGGCGACGCTATGACGTGGTCATTGTCGGGGCAGGCGGGCACGGACTGGCGACAGCATACCATCTCGGCAGGAATCACGGCATCACGAATGTCGCCATCCTGGAAAAGGGCTGGCTTGGAGGGGGCAACACGGGCCGGAACACGACGATCATCCGCTCGAACTATCTTCAGGACGCTTCGGCCGCGATCTACGAAAAGGCGCGCGCGCTCTACGAGACGCTGAGCCAGGACCTGAACTACAATGTCATGTTCAGTCCGCGCGGCGTCATGATGCTGGCGCAGACCGAGCACGAGGTGCGCGGCTACAGGCGGACGGCGCATGCCAATGCGCTTCAAGGGGTGGAAACGGAATTCATCGAGCCCGGGCGCGTAAAGGAGCTATGCCCGATCATCGAGGTCCGGGGCCCGCGCTATCCGGTGCTCGGTGCGCTTTGGCAGCCAAGGGGCGGCACCGCGCGCCATGACGCGGTGGCCTGGGGATATGCCCGCAGATGCTCGGAAATGGGCATGGACATCATCCAGAAATGCGAGGTCACGGGCATTCGCACGAGCGGCGGCGAGGTCAAGGGGGTCGTGACGACGCGCGGCGACGTCGATTGCGGCAAGCTCGGGATCGTGGTCGCCGGCCATTCCGGTCATCTGGCGGAAATGGCGGGATTCAGGCTGCCCGTCGAAAGCGTGGCACTTCAGGCGCTGGTCAGCGAACCGGTCAAGCCATGCATGGACGTCGTGGTCATGGCAAACACCGTCCACGGTTACATGAGCCAGTCCGACAAGGGCGAAATGGTGATCGGCGGGGGCGCGGACGGGTTCGTCAACTACACGCAGCGCGGATCATTCTCGCACATCGAGGAGACCGTGCGAGCCCTTGTCGAGACCTTTCCGATGATCTCGCGCCTGAAGATGCTTCGCCATTGGGGCGGAATCGTCGACATGACGGGCGATCGTTCGCCCATCCTGTCCCGGACACCCGTCGGAAATCTCTTCATCAACTGTGGCTGGGGGACTGGTGGATTCAAGGCGATCCCGGGCTCCGGGTGGGGGTTTGCGGAGCTCATGGCAAAGGGCGAGAGCCCGCTTTGTGCGGCGTTCGGCCTCGATCGCTTTCGCGAGGGCCGCTTCATAGACGAAAGCGTTGCGGCCGGCGTGGCGCATTGACGGAGGCGGTTGCGGTGAAAGAGGCGGGAGGAACCAGCGAAGCGAAGGCGATTCAGCGCCGCCCTTCACGAAGTGCGGGCCGTTTCTGGCGGCATTTCCGCCGACCAGGAACGCGCGGGGGCGTGACATGCTGATCCTGACCTGTCCCTATTGCGGAATCCGCTGCGACGAAACCGAACTCGCACCCGGCGGCGAGGCGCATCTGAGGCGTTTCGGGCCTGGCTCCTCCGACGACGAACTCGAGGACTATCTCTTCATGCGCGCGAATCCCAAGGGTGTTCATTTCGAGCGCTGGCGTCACGCCTACGGTTGCGGCAAGTGGTTCCACGCTGCGCGGAATACGGTGACGCTTGAGGTCTACGGAACCTATCCGGCACAGGTCCACGGGCCTCCGCAAGAGATCAGGGATGTGATCTCGGCCAAAGTGCCCGGGTGGCGCTGGAAGGATGAATCATGAGCCGTCGCCTCCCAAAGGGCGGTCGCCTGATCGACCGGTCGAGACCGCTCGGGTTTTCCTTCAACGGCAGGGAAATGCGGGGATATTCCGGCGATACGCTGGCATCCGCGCTTTTGGGCAGGGGCCAGGTGCTCATGGGGCGATCGTTCAAGTACCACCGTCCCAGAGGGGTCGTCACGAGCGGGCCGGAAGAACCCAACGCGCTGGTGGGCCTTGGTCGCAACGGCTCCTTCGAGCCGAATGTCCGGGCCACGACCACGGAACTGTTCGAGGGGCTCGAGGCCCGGAGCCAGAATCACTGGCCAAGCCTGGAACATGATGTCGGCGCGATCAACTCCGTGCTGTCGAGGTTTCTGCCGTCAGGCTTCTACTACAAGACATTCCTTTGGCCGCGTGCCTTCTGGAAGCACGTGTACGAACCGGCGATCCGGCTTTCCGCCGGTCTCGGAAAGCCGCCGAAGCGGCGAGACGCCGATCATTACGAGCACTTCAACATAACCACTGACATACTTGTCATTGGGGGAGGAATATCTGGGATTGCAGCGGCATTCGCAGCTGCGGAGACAGGTGCGGACGTGCTCCTGGTGGAGCAGGCCTCCACTTGGGGCGGCCGGGCCTCGGTCGACGGTGTCAGGATTGACGGGCTGAGCGCCGAGGAGTGGGCGGGGACCACTCTGAAGTCGCTGCAATCCATGCCGAACGTGCGCATGCGGACACGCACGACCGGAGTCGGAGTCCATGACCATGGATACGTCCTGCTTCATGAGCGCCTGAACGATCACGCGCCAGATCATTCGGTGCCGCGTCACCGTCTCTGGAAGGTCAGGGCCGGCCAGGTCGTGGCGGCGACGGGGGCCATTGAACGTCCCTTGAGCTTTGCCGGAAACGACCGTCCAGGCTGCATGCTGGCAAGCGCAGTGCGCGACTATGTTGTCAACTACGGCGTGACTCCCGGCGAGAGGACGGTGGTCCTGACCAACAACGACGATGCATATCGGACCGGACTGGCCTTGCGGGAGGCGGGTCTTGGCGTTCCCGCAATTCTGGATACCCGGCAGGAGGCGACCGGTCCTCTTGCAAAGGCCGCACGTGACGGGGGCCTGACCGTGAGATTCGGCTGCGGCATTGCCGGAATTGTCGGTCGGGACCGTGTCGAAAGGGTTCAGGTATGCAGTCAGGATGGCGACGGAGAGGTGATCGACGAGATCCAGGCGGACTGCGTCGCGATGTCGGGCGGCTGGTCGCCGGCCGTTCACCTGTGGTGCCATGCAGGTGGCAAGCTTTCATGGAATGACGAGCAAGCCCACTTCGTGCCGGATCGGGCACGTCCTCCGACCGGGGCCGACGGCGTGGCCATGATGCAGGTTGCCGGCACTGCGAACGGGGCAATGCGCACGGATGCGGCACTTGAGAGCGCTCACGTGGCAGGGGTGTCAGCTGGACAAGCGCTTGGCATGGGCTGCAGCGGGAAGCCTGATCGTGCTCCGGAAGGCGAGGACGAGGTGCACCATCCCATGGAACCCGTCTGGCTCGTGCCCGCCC
>VXPN01000267.1:0-7199 GCA_009839535.1 Boseongicola sp. SB0662_bin_57
CAACGGCTGGTGGGAGATCCTGCCCAAGCCGCCCGCACACAGGGTGCTGCAGGGCAACATCAGGGTGGAGACCGCCATTGTCGGCGCGGGCGTCTGCGGAATGGCGGTGGCACATCGACTGGGCGAGCTGCGCCAGGACGCTGAAATCGCCTTGATCGAGGCCGAGCGTGCGGGTTTCGGCGCCTCTGGCCGCAACGCCGGTTTCATGCTGAACCTGCATTCACACGGTGCGCCGAAGCGCATCGACGTCCTGCGCCGGAACATGAAGCTGTGGGAAAGCGGCCTTTCGGACCTGCACCGCATGGCGCGCGAGTTCCAGATCGACTGCGCGTGGGACGATTTCGGTCGCATCTATGGCGCGGCGGGTCCGGATGGCGAAAGGCAAATCAAGAAGATTGCCGAAACCCTTGACGAGCTTCAGCAGGAACGCAGGTGGCTTACGCAGGACGACATGGAATCCAGGATCGGCACTCGGTTCTACGGGCGCGGTCTTCATGTGGCGGGCAACGCGCTGGTGAATCCCGCGGCGCTCATGCGCGGCATGGCGCAGAACCTTCCACGGAACGTGACCCTCTTCGAGGAAAGTCCCGTTGTCAGCCTGGAGAGTGCCGGCGGAGGCTTCACGCTCGAGACTCCGCAAGGATCTGTCACGGCGGATCGCATCGTCCTTGCCACCGGTGTCTTCCTGCGCCAGTTTGGCATAGCGTCCGGCCGCTACGTCCCGATGGCCACTTACGCCAGCCTGACCGCACCGCTGACGGACGATGAGCTGTCGGCATCAGGTTTGGGCGAACCGTTCGGGCTGCTGGCCAGTTCGGAATACGGTGCCACGATTCGACTGACCAATGACAGGCGCATCCTGTTCAGGAACCTGTTCGAATTCGCGCCGAATGCTCCCACCCCGGCCCAAAGGGTCCTGGAAATCAGGAAGATTCACCGCGAAGCCATGCTGAAACGCTGGCCTGGGCTGCCAAGTACAGAATTCGTGCACTGTTGGGGCGGAACCATGGCGTTCACCTGGAACAACGGGGCGGTATTCGGGGAATATGCACCCAATCTGTATGCGGTCCTCGCCAGCGATGTCTCGCCCATGACACGCGGCGCCGCTGCTGGCCGGCTTCTGGCAGACCTCATGGACGGCAGGGACAGCGAGCTTCTGAGCCTGCAACTGGGAATTCCGGGCGCAGGCCGTCTCCCGCCCCGGCCATTTCTGGACCTTGGGATTGCCGCCCGGCGCGGCCTTTTGTATCTCGCAGCCCGAAGCGAGTTCTGACCGTAGCGCTTGCGTTGTCCGCGGCTGAAAGAACCGTTGCGGTTTGACGCTGACCTCGTGCACGAGATTTGCGGCCCGCCTGCGCCTTGCACGCTATGCCGGCCACCGGCGGCAGAATCTTCGATACACCTGCGACCGTCTCCTTTGAGTCCGGCCGCGGTTTCCCGGCCATGTTCCCGATTGCCGCACGAAATCGCCAGCGCCGTCCACGATTGACCGTTGAAGGCGTAGCGCACAAGCGGATACACGCGGCGGATGCACATCTACCTTCCCATCGCCGAAGTGTCGGTCGACGCCTTCCTGCTGCTCGGGCTTGGCGGCTTCGTGGGAGTCCTGTCCGGAATGTTCGGCGTCGGCGGCGGGTTCCTGATGACGCCGCTCCTGTTCTTCATCGGCATACCGCCGGCGGTTGCCGTGGCGACCGAAGCCAACCAGATCGTCGCGTCCTCGTTCTCTGGCGCTCTTGCGCACCTGAAACGACGCACCGTCGACCTGAAGATGGGTGTCGTTCTCCTTGCCGGCGGGCTCGTCGGCGCGGCCCTTGGCGTCCAGATCTTCAATGCGCTGAAGGCCATCGGCCAGGTCGAGCTCCTCGTGCGCCTGTCCTACGTCGTCTTCCTGGGAACCATCGGCGGGCTCATGTTCGTCGAGAGCCTGAAGGCGATCCGGAGAAGCCGAACGGGACGCCCCGCGCAGCGATACAGGAAGAGCCAGCTCGTCAACGTGCTTCCGTTCAAGACGAAGTTCCGCACGTCCGGAATCTACATCTCCGTCATCCCGCCGGTCGCTGTTGGCATCCTTGTCGGCGTCCTCGCGGCGATCATGGGCGTTGGCGGCGGATTCATCATGGTTCCCGCAATGATCTACGTCCTGGGCATGCCCACGAAGGTCGTCGTCGGCACCTCCCTGTTCCAGATCATGTTCGTCACGGGCTTCACGACGCTCCTTCACGCGACCACGAACCACACGGTTGACGTCGTCCTTGCCGTCCTCCTGCTTGTGGGAGGCGTGCTCGGCGCCCAGGTGGGTACGCGAATCGGCGCGAGGCTCCAGGCCGAACAGCTTCGCATCCTGCTCTCACTCATCGTGCTTGCCGTTTGCGGCAAGCTCGCGCTGGACCTTCTCGTCCAGCCTTCCGAGATCTACTCCCTCGGGGCGGGAGCCGGTCACTGATGCTGCGCCTCGCCCTCCTCGTTTGCCTCGCCGCATCGCCGCTCGACGCCGAGGAAGTCGTCGCGGACCTGAGCCAGAGCCGCATCTCGATCACCACCGACTTTGACGGCTCGGAAATCCTGATCTTCGGCGCCGTGAGACGCGAGACGCCGATCCCTGCCGATGATCCGTTGCAGATCCTGATAACGGTCGAGGGACCGTCGGAACCGGTCACCGTCCGCCGGAAGGCCCGTCGCTACGGAATCTGGGTCAACGCCGACGCCGTCGACGTGGACAGCGCACCGAGCTTCTACGCGGTCGCCACATCGGCGCCCTGGAACGAGGTCATCAGCGATGTCGAGGACTTGCGCCACGACATCTCGACACCGCGCGCGATCCGGTCGGTCGGCGCGACGATCGCCGGCTCGGAGGACTTCACCGAGGCGCTGATCCGCATCCGCACGGGCCAGGATCTCTACCAGTCCAGGACCGGCGCCATCAAGTTCGAGCAGCAGACCCTGTTTTCCACGTCCGTGCGCCTGCCCGCGAATCTCCACGAAGGCGACTACCGCGCACGGTTCTTCCTGACCCGGAAGGGACAGGTCGTCGACATGTTCGAAACGGCGATCGACGTCCGGAAGATCGGCCTGGAGCGCTTCCTGTTCAGGCTCTCGCGCGAGGATCCGCTGATCTACGGCATCATGTCGCTGGCCATCGCCATCATGGCGGGCTGGGGCGCCTCCGCGGCCTTCCGCGTCTTCCGGACGTGAGCTTCACGCGCCCTTCGTCCGGACCCTCCCGAAGGCCCGCAGGCCGTGCCACATGCGCCTCTGGCCAATGGCCGCAAGAACGACGGGCGGGCGCTCAGCCGCGACCGACGTACGGCATCTTGGTCGCCATCACGGTCATGAACTGGACGTTCGCGTCAAGCGGCAGCTCGCACATGTGCAGCACCGATCGCGCGACGTGGCCGACGTCCATCGTCGGTTCCGGCTGCAGGGATCCATCCGCCTGAGGGCGACCCGCCGCCATGTCCTCGGTCATCTCGGTCAGCGCGTTCCCGATGTCGATCTGGCCGCAGGCTATGTCGAACTTTCGCCCGTCCAGGGACAGGCTTCGCGTCAGCCCGGTCACCGCATGCTTGGTGGCCGTGTAGGGCGCCGACCGCCAGCGCGGCACGTAGGCCGAGACCGAACCGTTGTTGACGATGCGCCCGCCACGGGGAGACTGGGCACGCATGTGCCTGAACGCAGCGCGGGCGCAATTGAACATCCCGGTCAGGTTCACGGCAAGCACGCTCTCCCAAGTCGCATCGTCGATCTCGTCGATCGGAACGGCGGGGCTGCCTCGGCCGGCATTGTTGAACAGCGCATCGATCCGGCCCGTCCTGCCGGCGAGATCGGCGAAGGCGGCGTCAACGGCGCCGCTGTCCGTCACGTCCGCAGCAAGCGGCACTACCTCGTTCCGGCCGTCGCAGAGCCGGGCCAGCTTGTCGGCGCTTCGCGCCAGGCAGCCCACGGTCCAGCCCGCCTCAAGGAACGTCTCGACCGTTGCCTTGCCGATCCCTTGGCTTGCGCCGGTGATGATGATGGTCCTGTTCATGTCTCCTCCTCCGCCGACAGCGCGAGCGGCGCCGCCCGCTTCTCCAGGTCGTTCGTTGCAAGGGGCACTGCAGGCCTGCCCAGCACGTAACGCCTTACCCAGTGCAGCCGCTCCTCCGCCCGCGTGATCGCCACGTAGGCCAGACGCTTCCAGAGCGGAATGCCGGCTTCCATTCGCTCGGAGCGATACGCCGCGTAGAGATCGGGCGCGAATACCTGCACGTCCTTCCATTGCGAGCCCTGCGCCTTGTGAATCGTCACCGCCGCACCATGCAGGAACGTGGCGCCCATCTGCGCCGCCGAGAGAATGTTCGGCTCGGCCTGTTCGGGAATCTCGATCTTGATGATCGATGCCGCGGAAACCTGGGGCTCCGTCGCCCCGATCACGTGCATGCGCGCAAACCCGGAGCGGCCGCCGGGGCCAAGGAAAATCGTCTGGGCGCCCTTGATCAGGCCCCGCGCCTCCAGGTCGAGCCGCTTCATCCGATGCTTGAACGGCAACTCGATCCCGTCGCATATCAGGGGCTCGCCGGGAAGCAGCCTGTCCGGCGGCGCATCGTGGGCGGTGCGGAACGCATGTATCAGGCGGACCCTCGTCGCGTTTCTCCAGACGAGCACGGGAGACCGTGCCATCAGCGTGGCATCGACACGGGAGGCAAGCACGACCCGGTCGTCGTTGCCGGCGACTTCCTCGACCATCCGCTCGAAAGCCTCGTAGGTCAGGCCCTCGTCGCCCAGGGCATGGGCCAGTTCGAGCACGGGATTGTCCACGTCCTGGCGATGGATGCGGCTGAGGGAGAGCTTCCGGGAGCCGGGAAGCGTGTCGAAGACCATCTCGCCCGACTGGTTCACGGGCGCAAGCTGGGCCGGATCGCCGAACATCACGAGCGTCGTGAAAATCTCCTGCAGGTCCTTGAACTGCTCGGCGTCGAGCATGGACGCCTCGTCCACGAACCCGATGTCCAGCGGATCGTCGCGCCGCTGCCAGCCCTTGATGAAGTCCGATCCCTTCACGCCCGCAACCGCCAGCGCGCCCGGAATGGAGGGCTGCTTCCTGTAGAACGCCTCCGCGCGGTCCAGCGCCTCGTCGCTCACCCCCTCGACCTTGGGTTTCTTGCGACGGCCCGTCAGCCACTCGGCGATCTTCTCGTATTCCGGATCGTAGACCGGCGTGTAGAGAATGCGGTGAATCGTCGTTGCCGGCACGTCGTGCGACCGCAGCACGCTTGCCGCCTTGTTCGTCGGCGCGAGAATGGCCAGCGTGCGCGCCTTCCTTGCCCGGCGCCCCTCGTAGTCGCCGCCGACCGGTTCCACTCCGGCTTCGGACAGCGTCTCGGCGAGGCGCGCAAGCAGCATCGTCTTGCCTGATCCGGCCTTGCCGATCACGGCCACCACGCTTCGCCTGTTCCGTCGGCGCCGCCTCGCGACCATTTTCGTCATGTCGATGCCGGCGGACAGCATCACCTCGGCGACGCGATCAAAGGCCTCGGCCTGGTCCTCCGAAAACTCTGCAACGGAAAGCGACATGGGATGCGTGACTACCTCGGAAACCACGGGTTCGCCAGAGCAGGCTTCGCGGTCCGCGACACCGGCCGCCAGAGGCCGGACAACGGGACGCTTCGCCGCGGCCCGGTCGTGATGGCGCACAGGAACGGGGCAGGTCGCGCACCACGAGGCAGGAAGGTCCGTCGAAAGCGCGCACCGCCCGGCCGGACCACAGTGCGCCTGTTCCCTTGATGGTCCATCGCAATTGTGTCAGCAAGGTGCCACGAGTGGTCCGGCACCGGACATGACGGCGACCTCACGACCCATGCCGGCCACGAGTCCGGGATCGTCCGGCGCGTGGAATGCCGGGACGGCCGGACAGGATCGAGGAGCGCGGAATGAAGCTGCTGCACTGGCTGTTGCTTCCGTTTCAGACCTTCAACGGGTTCGTGCTGCAACTCGGCCGCGCCGTCGCGATCGTCGCGATCGCGCTGATGGTCGTTGCCATCCTGATCCAGGTCTTCTTCCGCTACGTCCTGAACAACCCCCTGCCCTGGCCCGACGAGGCCGCGCGCTTCGCCATGCTCTGGATGACCGGCCTGATCGCGCCCCTTGCGTACCGCCGGGGGGGATTCGTCGCCATCGACATGCTGGTCCGCGCCCTTCCCGAGCGCGCTGCCGCCCTTCTCTCCCTCGTTCTCCTGACCATTGCCGGGATCGTTCTCGGCTGGGGCGTCGACATCGGCATGAGCGAGGTCACGGGCTTCATGTCACGCGCGAAGACGGCATCGCTCTACTACGTCAACCTGGATCTCGAATGGGTGAAGGTGCCGCGCCAGTGGATGATGATGTCGTTCTTCGTCGGCGTCGTCCTGCTGTTCCTGGTGAACGTCGAGCTGTTCCTGCGTTCGCTCATCACTGTCCTGGGCGGCGGGGACGACCTGGCCGAGCTCGGGACGCCCGAAGACGAGATCATGGCTGAATAGGGCGCGACATGCTGATCTGGTTCCTCCCCGCCTTCCTGCTGTTCCTGGCGATCGGGCTTCCGGTCTTCTTCGGGCTGATCGCCGCGCCCGGCATCCTGCTCTGGCTCGCAGGACAGGAGAAGGACATCACGCTGCTCTACCGCAACGTCTACAACGGCATGGACAGCTTCCCGCTCATGGCGATTCCGTTCTTCATGCTGGCCGGGGAGCTCATGAACAGGGGCGGCATAACCATCAGGATCGTCGAGTTCTCGCAGGCCCTCATCGGGCATCTCCGGGGCGGGCTCGCGCAGGTCAACATCCTGTCCTCGATCATGTTCGCGGGCCTCTCGGGCTCGGCCGTGGCGGACACGTCGGCGCTCGGCTCCATGCTGATTCCGGCGATGGAGAAGGAGGGCTACACGCGCCGTTTCGCCGCCGCGATCACCGCCGCCTCGTCGGTCATCGGCCCGATAATCCCGCCTTCGGGCATCATGATCATCTACGCCTACGTGATGGGCGAATCCGTGGCCGCCCTCTTCCTCGCGGGCATCGTGCCCGGCATTCTCGTGGGCGTCGGGCTGATGTTCATGGTCCGCGCGGTTGCCGACCGCTACGAACTGCCGCCCGCGAGACGCGTCGTGACGACCGGCGTCGAGCTCGGACGCACGGAATACTGGTTCTCCTTCGTCATCGTCCGCCTCAACATCGGCTGGCTCCTGG
>VXPN01000267.1:7299-10583 GCA_009839535.1 Boseongicola sp. SB0662_bin_57
ACGGAATACTGGTTCTCCTTCGTCATCGTCCGCCTCAACATCGGCTGGCTCCTGGCCCAGCTCGTGCCTCTCGGCGAAGCCCCCTCCGCCCTTGCCGAATGGCTGGCGTTCGGCGCCGGCTTCCTGGTCGCGCACGGATTCATGCTCGGGCTGCGCCGCGCCGTGTCCAAGGACTTCCGAATGGTCTGCAAACGCGCGGTGGTGCCGATGCAGACGCCGATCCTGATCCTGGGCGGCATTCTCGCGGGCGTCTTCACGCCGACCGAGGCCGCCGCCGTCGCGGTCGCCTACGCGGTGATCGTCGCGTTCCTGATCCTGCGCACGATGACGGTCCGGGACCTGCCGGACGTGCTGGCGCGCGCCGCCATGACAAGCGCCGTCATCCTGCTCCTCGTCGGCGCCGCGCTGGCGTTCAAGACGGTGGTCTCGCTGAGCTATGCGCCGCAGATCCTCGCCGACTTCATCCTCGGCCTTTCCGAGAACCCGCTGATCCTCCTGTTCCTGATCAACCTGCTTCTCTTCGTCGTTGGCATGTTCCTGGATGCGGGCCCGGCGATCATCATTCTCGGACCCATCCTCGGACCGGTCTTCGTCGACCTTGGCGTGCATCCGGTGCACTTCGCGATCATCATGAGCGTCAACCTGACGGTCGGGCTCGCGACGCCGCCAATGGGCCTTGTCCTGTTCGTGGCCTCGTCCGTCTCCGGCGAGCGGGTCGAGACCATCGCGAGATCCATACTCCCCTTCCTCGCCATCGAGATCGTGGTGATCTTCCTGATCACCTACATTCCGGCGATTTCCATGACGGTCCCCCGGTTGACCGGCTTCGTCCAATGACGTCATAGTCAGCAAATCCCAAGGAGGTAAGAAAATGCTGAAACACCTGACCATCGCTGCCTTTGTCGCGGCACTGTCCCTTGGCTCGGCGCTTGCGGTCTCCGCCGAGACCATCAAGCTGCGGGCCACGGCGAACTCGAACGAGAACGACGAGGACTATGACGGCCTCGTGGTCTTCAAGAACTTCGTCGAGCAGGCGTCGAACGGCGCGATCGAGGTCGAGCTGTTCATAGGCACGCAGCTCTGCTCCAACGGTTCGGAGTGCCTTGCCGGCGTCGCCGACGGCAACATCGACATCGTGATCCAGACCTCGGGCGGCACGGCCAACATCTTCCCGTTCGTGCAGGTCCTCGACCTGCCCTACCTGATGTCCGACGACCGCGTGGCCGAGGCGGTGCTCGCGAACGGATCCCCCTTCGTGCGGACAATGCAGGACATGGTCTCCGAGAGTTCCGATGGCGCCGTGCGTCTCATGACGATCGGAAACACCGGCGGCTGGCGCAACTTCGCCAACACCCAGCGGCGCGTCACGCAGCCTTCCGACATGGAAGGGCTGAAGATCCGCACGGTCGTCGCCGACCTGCCGCAAGAGCTCGTCAAGGCGCTCGGCGCATCGCCGACGCCGATTCCGTGGCCGGAACTCTTCACGTCGTTCCAGACCGGCGTCGTCGAGGGCTCCAAGAACGGCATCACCGACATCATGAACATGAAGTTCCCGGATGCAGGGCTGCAGTACGTCACGCTTGACGGCCACGCCTACATGGGCGCCTTGTGGTTCATGAACAACGACAGGTTCATGTCGCTTGACCCGGCCCTGCGCAACGTCGTTTCCGACGGGTTCTACGCGCTCCAGCAGGCCACGTTCGCAAGCCCGAAGCGCAAGTCGATCCAGGCCTACCAGGACTTCCAGGCCGGCGGCGGCGACATCTACGTGCCGACGCCCGCCGAAAAGACGATGTTCAAGGAAGCCGCGGCACCGGTCTATGACTGGTTCCAGTCCAACGTGGACGGCGGAGAGCGCATCTACAACGCGCTTGTCGATGCCGTTGCAGTGGTCGAGGCCGACATCGAAAAGGTCCGGATGACGGATACGCAGTAGGCGTCCGCTGCCAGGACGGATTGGTCGCCCCTCCTCGGGGCGACCTTTTCTTGCCGAATCACGAGAACTGCGCCGTCATGGCGGTGCGCGGCTGCCGTCGAGTCGGGGAACCGCTCGGCGTGGCGAACATCCGCTTCACGTGAAGCGGTGCATGCCATTCAACGGGGCGAACGCGTTGCATGGCCAGGCGATTTCGTGATGGCGCGAGTGGCAGATGTGCTATGCTGCGCGGAAGGGGACTTCCAGAATCGGAGGCCGGACAATGACCGAATCCTTTGACCGCCAAGGCTATCTCGTGTTCAACGACGCGCTTTCCGAAGACGATCTCGGCATGCTTCGCGATGTCTGCGACCAGCTGCTCGAGGAACCGGCGCAGGACGGGGGCAAGGGCCTGCACAACATCGGCCTCGGCGATGCGCGACGGTTCCTGCGGCATCGTCATGCGGATTTCCCAGCGCTGGACGAATTCGTCACGTCCGAGAGGATCGACCGGATCGTGCGTCCCTGCCTTGGATCCGATTCGATGCTGTTCAACGAGCAGTTCGTGGTCAAGGGCGCAGGTAAAGGCGCGAGCTTCGCCTGGCACCAGGACTCCGCCTATGTCGGCTTCGACCACAAGCCCTACCTCACGGTCTGGATCGCGCTTGACGACACGACTGAGGAGAACGGCTGCGTCTACCTCCTCCCCCGCGACCTCGCGACGGATCCGGGCATCGACGAGCATGAATGGCAGGAGGACTCGAAGGAACTGAACGGCTATTCCGGCGACGACCCCGGCCGGCCCATGGTCTGCCCGGCGGGCACGGTGGTCGCGTTCTCGAGCAGAACCCTCCACCGCTCCGGTCCCAACAGCACCGGCAGGCCGCGCCGCGCCTACATCGCGCAGTATTCGGTCGAGCCGATCCGCAACCCGGAATCCGGCGATCTCAAGCGCTTCGCCAAGCCCGTCCGGCGTGCCGCCTGACCGCTTCCGTTCCGGCGGCCACACGCAGCAGCGCCAGGAACCGGTGCGGAGCTCCGGCCTTCGGACCCAGGCCGGGTCTGGCAGATGTTTGGCGCCCGGCCCTGTCCAAGGCAGGGAGCCGGCCCAGGACAGGTCAGCGAAACGGGTAGAGCCAGACCCGGTAGTCGTCAACGAGGGCATGGGCGTGCTCGATCTGCTCCGGCGTCATCTTCTTG
Organism: Boseongicola sp. SB0662_bin_57; assembly: GCA_009839535.1. Taxonomy (GTDB): domain Bacteria; phylum Pseudomonadota; class Alphaproteobacteria; order Rhodobacterales; family Rhodobacteraceae; genus JAJEFO01. The sequence goes on from VXPN01000267.1 coordinate 10,415, forward strand.
CGGACCTCTTCAAGGCTGATCGCGGCATCGGGGTCGCCGCCGATCGCGCTCAGGACGTACCACATGTAGGCGCGCACGAGATCGGGCGCGACGAGCCCGGTCCCGACCTCGTAGTACCAGCCGACGCCCGACTGCGCGCCGGCGTGTCCCTTCATCGCCGCGCGCAGGT
>VXPN01000450.1 GCA_009839535.1 Boseongicola sp. SB0662_bin_57
CATCGACAAGGCTCTGAAAGGAAACGGGCGATGTCTCGGTCATGCCGTAGCAGATTGTAACCTCGCGCAGGTTCATGCGAGTGGAGATCTGTTCCATGACTTCCATCGGACAGGGAGCGCCGGCCATGATGCCGGTACGCAGGGATTCGAGGTCAAGGCTTTCTCCCTCGAGCTCCTGCAGCATGGAGACGAACATCGTTGGCACGCCATAGACCGCCGTGCAGCGCTCTCCGGACAGGGCCTGAAGCGTTGCGCGCGGCTCGAAGGCCTCGCCCGGGAAAACCATCGCCGCCCCCTTGCTCACCGCGCCCAGGACTCCCATGACCATGCCGAAGCAGTGATAGAGCGGCACCGGAATGCACAGCCGGTCCGCTTCCGTCAGCCTGATGCGATCGGTCACAAAACGCGCGTTGTTGACGATGTTATGGTGAGAGAGAGTCGCTCCTTTCGGCGCACCCGTGGTGCCGGACGTGAACTGGATGTTGATGGCATCGTCCGGGCTGAGCGAGTCGTCGATGGCATGGAGGCGCCGTTGCTGCGCCGGGCCGCCGAGATCACGAACCTCGTCAAAGGTGAACGCGCCGGGCCCGGGATCCGCCCCCGTCACGATCACGCTTCCGAGGGCCGGCAGCCTTGCGGCGTTCAACTGGCCTGGCTCGCACGACTCCAGTTCCGGGGCCAGTTCCATGATCATCGAGAGATAATCGGATGACTTGAACGACGGTGCCAGGACGAGTGCCTTGCAGCCGACCTTGTTGAGCGCGAATTCCAGTTCCCCAATCCGGTATGCGGGATTGACGTTCACCAGGATCGCTCCGATCCGGGCAGTGGCGAACTGGATCAAGACCCACTCGTACCTGTTGGGTGACCAGATTCCAACGCGGTCCCCCTTCTGCAGCCCCAAGGCGAGAAGCCCGGATGCAAGGGCGTCGATGTCCCTGTCGAAGTCGTGGTAGCTCTTCCGCTCGCCGGTCTCGCAGAACACCAGGGCATCCTTTGGCCCGTGCCGTGACACGGCCCTCCGGAACATCCGGGGGATCGTGACGTGTTCGAGATCAGCGGTCGTCTCGCCCCTGACATGGGACTGTCCGCCGAGGGGCACGCCCAAGGCGGAGGGATCTGATCCAGATGGCTGGCATGCTGCCCGGCCTTGGTCGGAAAGGCTCTCGTTCGGGACCGACATTGCGTCCTCCTCGCATTGCGAGGGAATCCCTCGCCCGTTTCAACGGTATTGGCAGCCGGTCTGGTGTTCAACTCAAGGTTGAGCGACATCGCTTCTGCACTTGGCAAGATGAACAGGCTGTCTGTGTGCGGCACCTCCTTCGGCTGTTCCGATGGAACACATGCCTCCGGCTGGACAGACCGGGCCTGGCCGCGTGGGACGCGTGAGGGGAAATCCGGGCGGGGCGCGGTTCTCGGCTGATGGAGGCACGATCTCGCCGAAGCCTTGAAAACAAGGAGTCCGAGGCTTTGGCCCGAAACCGGCATCCCACCCTTTCGCGACTCCGGCTTCATGCCACGGCGTGCATTTGTGGATTCGTCGTTGGCCAATTTCGGAGGTGCTGATCTCGACGCATAAGAAAATTTCAGCTTTCGTGAAGCCTTGGTTGCGAAGTCCTCTTGGTGTCGGCATCAGGCCGTGGAAAGAACCTTCAGTTCGTTTCTTCATGGATTGCGAGTTCGGGAACGGCTTCGCGCTCAGCCCTTTCGTAGCGGATGTCGACGGCGCGCCCTACGCCGGGCGGGACACCTGAGGAGCCGTGGACGCAGGACGTTGAGAATTCCAGACCGCGACTTGACCGCCCCTGCACGCAATCCTATCCCTGAAGACGCGAACGGGAGGGAGGACGGCGTCTCCCGGGCGGCATGGAGCGCAAGATGGAACTCGTCACGACAGCCCAGGTTCTGGAAGCATACTCCAGGGGCGTCATCCCGCCCGAGGAGGCCATCCGGCGTCTGGGCGTGACAGGATTCGGCGACCTGATGCTGGTGATGGCGGACTGCGAGGTCCCCCTCCCCCGGGGCGCCGGGGAGGAAGCGGAGACGGAGCGCGAACTCCGCGAGGCGCTGCCGTTTCTGCGCGCAAACCTGGTTTCCGCTCCGGAGGCCGCGGGGAAATGATCTCCGTTGTCGTGCCGGACACGGGCCCGCTCATCTCGCTTGGCCTGGTCGGACGACTCGATCTCGTCGACAGGTTCAACAGCCAGATCCTGATCACGGATGCCGTCAGGACAGAGCTTCTCGAGGGCCGTCCGTCCGCGCCGGAACGGGAGGCCCTTGCAGGGTGGATCGCGGCGGGCGGCAACCGCCTGCGCATCGTGGAAACCCCGTCGGGAAGTCTCCTGCAAAGGGCTTTCGACCTCCTGGACTACGTCCCGGAGGACAGGCTTGATCACGAGCGCCGGAAGGTGCGACGCGAGATGAGGAACGCCGGGGAGAACTCCATCCGGGACCTGGCGGAGGAAATGCGCGGTGGACTGGTCGGTGACACGACCGGACTGGTGCTGTTCGAGGACAGGCGCGTGAGGAACATGGATTTCGGGCCACGCGTGCGCCGCCTCTCGACATGGTCCTTTGCCCTCGCGCTCGAGGCGCTGGACGTCATCCCTTCGGCGGAAGGCCTGTTCGACGAGATCGAGAGGGCAGGACGAATGGCCAGCCGCATCGTCTTTGACCAGCGCAGGGCTGAAGCCGGGGACGACTTCGCGGAAAGCTACGACATGACGGGACTTGCGGCGAAGAAAGGGGGTGGCGGGGACGGCTCCGGAGGGCCTCGCTGAAACGCGTCGAGGATTCTCAACTGCGCACCCGTGTTGCATCGCCCGAGCGGCGAGGACAGGCCGCCGTCACGGAAAGGATCCTGCACGAATGCCTTCGCCGCTGCCGCGGGCCTGCGCGTCATGATCGCGCCGCCACAAGATGCGTTTCGACATATGTGTGATGCGGGGATGCAACGAGACGACGGCCTGCGAGAGACCCGTCGTCGCCTTCGGCCCGAAATGTCGCCATCGATGCGTCCTCCCCGAAACGATGCCGCCGGTACCAGCAAGGAACGCCCGCCCTTTGCCGTCAAACGCAATCCTTGACAGGGCTTGCGCCGCCGGGGCTCTCGGCGGACACGCTCAATAGAGGGACGGCGGAATCCTCGGTCAGAACGATTGCCCGTTCGGCGCCGATCCGCTTTCCGGCACGCGGACGATCAATGGTCAACAGGCGGGTGCGGTTGCCTCCACCTCCAACTTTCATGAGACCACGTCAACGCCCCTTCAATCTGCAATTGTCTTGGGGCGATCAGATCCTGGCGCGGTCACCCCTTCTCCAGTCCGCCCGCCGAATGGCATTCCCGAAGCGAAGGGTGCAGATCCACGTTGCCGACATGTTCCCCACTGGCAACAGCGACCTCCCCTCCGTATTCGCACTGCAAATCACCCGGCGAGAAGGGCAGGCAGACAAGGCGGGTGCCGCATTGCCGCATAGGCGGGACTCACTGCATCGACAAGTGCAGACCGGACCGATGGCTTCTCCGCTATCTCGCCCTGCGGATCAAGCTGCCAGCGCCGTGCTCGGTGAACAGTTCAAGGAGGCAGGCATTCGGCGTTCGCCCGTCCAGGATGACAACGGCGCGCACGCCTCCGTCAATGGCCGCGAGCGCGGTCTCGGTCTTGGGCACCATTCCGTCGGTGATGACACCGTCCTTTGTCAGCTTGCGGATCTGTTCAGGCGTGATCTCGGTCACGACCTTGCCTTCGGCGTTCATTACGCCGGTGACATCGGTAAGGAGAAGCAGCCGGTCAGCGTCCAGGCTTGCCGCGATGGCACCCGCAGCGGTGTCGCCATTGACATTGAGCGTCTCGCCGTTTCGCCCCGCTCCAAGGGGCGCGATGACGGGAATCACCTCGGCCTCCATCAACGTTCGCAGGATGCCTGGGTCCATTTCGGCAGGCTCGCCGACGAAACCAAGATCCGACCCGACCTGGTCACAGATCATCAGGTTGGCGTCCTTTCCGGAGAGACCCAGCGCCCGGCCGCCTTCGGCGTTGATGGCCTGCACGATCCGCTTGTTCACGAGCCCCGAAAGCACCATTTCAACGACTTCGGCGGTTGCCAGGTCCGTAACCCGCTTCCCACGCACGAACTCGGTCTTGATGCCAAGCCTGTCGAGCATTTCCGCGATCATCGGGCCGCCCCCGTGAACGATCACCGGATTGACGCCGACCTGCCGCATCAGCACGATGTCACGCGCGAAGCTGGCCATGGCGTCGGCATCGCCCATCGCGTTGCCGCCGAACTTGATGACAACGGTCGCGCCGTCGTAGCGTTGCAGGTAGGGCAACGCCTCGTTCAGGGTGCGTGCCGTGGCGATCCAGTCGCGATTCATGTCTCTCGGCTTCATCGGATTTCCCATTTCAGGGCCTCAGTACGCTTTCGCCCCTCCGGGCTCAAGCTGAACCGGCAATGATTGCGCGCAGCACCTCGACGCCCTCACCCGTCTCGGAGGACGTCAGCAAGATTTCCGGGAATGCAGCCGGGTGCGTCTGGAGCGCGCTCCGCACGCGCCGCAGCAGGTTGTCCCGGTCCTTCGCCTTGTCGGCCTTGGTCAGCACGATCTGGAAGGCAACTGCCGAGATGTCCAGCAGGGTCAGGATTTCCTCGTCGACCGGCTTGATGCCGTGGCGCGCGTCGATCAGCACGAAAGCGCGGCGAAGCGTGGCGCGTCCGGAAAGATAGGACTTGAGCAGTCTTTGCCAGTTCTCGACCACCTTCAGTGGCGCCTTGGCAAATCCATAGCCCGGCAAGTCGACAAGGTAATGGCTGTCGGCCAGCGTGAAGTAGTTGATTTCCTGCGTCCTGCCGGGCGTGTTCGAGGTGCGGGCAAGCGCCTTCCTGCCCGTCACCGCGTTGATCAGCGTGGACTTGCCGACGTTCGAACGGCCCGCGAAGCAGAACTCCATCCTGTCGGCGGGCGGCAGTCCGTCCATGGCGACGACTCCCTTCAGGAAGTCCGTGCCCTTGGCAAAGAGCGCACGGCCGGCCTTCAGTTCGGAAGCGCTCGCCGCAGCAAGCGGAAACGAAAGAGACGTCATGTCACGACCTCGACTGGATCGCCCGCAGCGATTTCGCCATCCTGAATGACTTCGGCGTAGACTCCGAATTCCTGGTGGCCAAGTGCCTGAAGCACGCCGAGCGTGTCCACGTCGCGGCGTCCCGTGTCGGGGTTGGCCATGGTTGCCTTGCATCGCGTGATCTCACACCGCACTCGCAGCGCGGCTGCTCCGACCCGAATCTCCTTGCCGACCCAGCCCTTCTCCTCCCACGAGGTCAGGCCCCGGATCCAGAGGTTGCCACGCCAGCGGTGGATCGACAGGTTCTTGCCCACCCTTTGCGACAAGGCCTGGTTCGACGCCAACGAATTGATCGAAATCCAAGGGTCCGGCGCATCCGTAAGATTCGCGTCCGCGGCGCGATGGATTCCTGTGGGTTGGGGCAGGTGTTCAGGCCAGATATGCGAAAGCCAGTCGAGAAGGGCCGTAGCGTCCACCTCAGAGTCGGGACAGATCGAGACTTGGCCGGCCTCCGGGTGAACGAGCGTCAGGCGGTTCAGCGATTCATCCCAGGCGCAGGTGGCGGCCATCAATCTCGGTTCGGTCACGCCACGCAGGAAGTTCGCCTTTGGAACCCAACCCCGGTCCAGCTTCGAACGCTCGTGAGCCACTGCCCAGACCCGGTCCATGGGGAGCCACCGGCCACGCGCCAGGGTGGTGCGGCTCAGTTCCTCCCGTCCGATCGCCTTCAGCGGATGTCGGATGATGCAGTCAAGCGTGGCGTTCATCGCTTCTTGCGGGATTTCTTCCTGCCTGAGCGCTTTCGGGCCGGCTTGTTCGCAGGCTTTGGCGGCGGTTGATCCGCTGGCTCGTCCGCTTTTGATTCCGCTTCCGATGCGACGTCACTCTTGGTCTTGGCAGGTTCCTCGGGCTTTGTCGTTCCGCGGATGTTCCCCCAGATGTCCGGCCGGTAGCCGTGTCCCCTCATGATGATGTACTGCTGGGCAAAGGTGATCACGTTGTTGGCGATCCAGTAGATCACGAGCCCGCTTGCGAAGCTGCCCAGCATGAACATGAAGATCCAGGGCATCCACGCGAAGATCATCTGTTGCGTCGGGTCCGTCGGGGCCGGGTTCAGCTTCTGCTGCATCCACATGGAGACACCGAGAATGATCGGCAGTATGCCGATGAATATCAGGCTGAGAATGGTGTCGGGTCCGGGTGCCGGGAACGGCAGGATGCCGAACAGGTTCATGATGGATGTGGGATCGGGGGCGGACAGGTCCTGGAACGGTCCGAACCACGGGGCATGGCGAAGCTCTATCGTGACAAAGATCACCTTGTAGAGCGAGAAGAAGATCGGAATCTGCAGCAGGATGGGCAGGCATCCGGCGGCAGGGTTGACTTTTTCCTTCTTGTAGAGCGCCATCATTTCCTGCTGCAGCTTCTGGCGGTCGTCGCCGGCGCGCTCCTTCAGGATCTGCATTTCGGGCTGGAGTTCCTTCATTCGGGCCATCGAGACGTATGACTTTCGCGCCAGCGGGAAGAGCAGTGCCTTGATCAGCAGGGTCAGGCAGATGATTGCCCAGCCCGTGTTGCCGATCACGGCATTGAGCTCGTGCAGTGCGAAGAAGATTGGCTTGGTCAGGAAATAGAACCAGCCCCAGTCGATGGAATCGATGAAGCCCTCGACCTGCGCGTCGCCGCCGAAGCCCATGAAATAGGCAATCGAGTCGTTGAAGCCCTCGATTCGGCGCCCGGCTTCGTAATCGCGAATCGTGTCCCATTCCTTTGCGCCGGCAAAGAGGCGGGTCGTCGCGCTCGATGAGCCGTCTGGCGGGACCGTTACCGTCGGCATTCGGGCTGCGGTGCGGTAAATGTCTGCCTCGGGCAGATATTGAACGACGCTGGTAAAGGGACTTCCCTGCTCCGGGATCAGCGCTGTCATCCAGTAGTGATCCGTGAAGCCTACCCAACCGCTGGACTCGACCTGGACAACGTCCGCGCTCGGCCCCCAACGGTCATTGTAGGACAGGTCAGGCATGTCGGAGTAGTCGATTTCGTCAAGCTGGCCGTCGTTTCGCCGGATCGCTCCCTCGTGGAGGATGAAGAAGCCGGAGAGGTCCTGGGGTTCGCCATGGCGTGCCACAAGGCCGTACGGGGCAAGGCGGACCGGCTGGCTGGTGGGGTTCTCGACCGTCTGCGTTACGGTGAACAGAAAACGGTCATCAATTTCGATCTGGCGGCGAAAGACCAGGCCTGAAGGGCTGTCCCAGCGAAGGGCCAGAGGCGCTCCGGGCGCAAGTGTCGTCCCGCCTTCCACCGTCCATATCGTGTCAGTTTCGGGCACGTCGTCGGCTCCGAGAGTGCCGCCGGGAGTCCAGCCGAACACTGCATAGTATGGGTTCTCGGAGCCGACAGGAGAAAACAGCGTGACCTCCTCGGCTGAGGGATCCAGTGTGACGTGATAGTGGTGGAGCGAAAGCTGGTCGATGCGGCCGCCGGCCAGCGAAACTGAGCCTTGGACATTTGGAGTCTCGATCGGGACGCGGTCGGCTTCGGGTGACTCGTTCGCAGATTCCTGCGGCGCCCCGGCAGTGGCCTCAGCACCGATTTCGGCGGAGGGGATCGTTGCCTGGCCGTCCTCGGTGGCTGTGGCAGAGGCGTCCGTCGGCTGTGATCCTGGGGCCTCGACCGGTTCCGGCGCGAAATAGATCATCCACACGACGAGCACGAGGGAACTCAGCACCATCGCGAGGATCAAGTTCTTGTTCTGATCGTCCATGGCCGTTTCCGGAGTTTCCCAATTCGCGTTCGTGGTTCAATCGTCCGGCGACCAAAAGGTCAAGGCGTTTTGGTGCAAGGCCCGGTTGATGTCGCCTGCCGGGAAGCAGGCAATCCGTTTGGGTCTCCGCCGGAACACGGCATCGCAATTTGGCCAACTGCCCTGGCGAGGGAGGGACTTCCGTCAATGCGCGGCACGCCGTCGTCATGTCGGCGCATTGCCAGGCCTTCGTCGGCTTGGATTTCGCAGCGGTGCCGACCCTGAGCCAGGCGCCGTCAAGCATCTGTGATGTCTTCCGGTTGCAAGTGCGATGTCGTCCCGCATGTGGATACGCGATCAGGGACTGGCGCAATCTTCCGGCAGGTGAGTAGGCAACTGCGCGAATTTCCCTGCCAGACGCCGCTTGCAATGGCCGCCGAAAGCACGAACGCAAGCGGTCCTTTCAAACAGGAATCTGTCTTCCCGCCGCCTTGGCGCAGTGGCGCAATCCGCGAATGTCACGTCATGGAGGACGGGTGTCCAGGCAGTTCAAGAACAATTTCGCCAAGACTGCGATCAAAGGTGGAATTGGCGACGTGTTCGACGCCGCGTTGATTGGCCTTGGCAGACTGGCCGATGGCCGGAAGTTCCGGCTGCCTTGATGTCACGGAACCGGCGTGAAGCGTTCAAGCTGTGCGACGCGCGCCCGAATTGCGCGGGCAGCAGCGGATTCGGCCGCTGGCGAGGCTGAGCCAGAGAAGGCGGGTTTCCGCGGATCGCTTCAGGGCGATGGCAGTGCCGAGAATCCAAGTCAATCGACGCTGTTCGCGTCCTTGGGTTTGCTGGCAAGGCCCGTGAAATCGAAGAGCTGGGGATCGAGAAGGTGCGACGGACGCGCGTTCATCAACGCCCGGAACATGACCTGCCGCCGGCCGGGCGCGTTCCGTTCCCACGCATCCAGTATCGCCTTGACCTGCTGGCGCTGCAGCCCGTCCTGGCTGCCGCACAGGTCGCAGGGAATGATGGGATAGTTCATCGCTGAGGCAAAACGTGCGCAGTCGGCTTCCGCCACATGGGCAAGCGGGCGACAGACAAGCAGGTCGCCATCCTCGTTCAGGAGTTTCGGCGGCATCGTCGCCAGTCGGCCGCCATGGAAGAGGTTCATGAAGAAGGTCTCGAGAATGTCATCCCGGTGGTGGCCGAGCACGATTGCCGAGCACCCCTCTTCGCGGGCAATGCGATAGAGATGTCCCCGCCTGAGCCGGGAGCAGAGTGCGCAGTAGGTCTTGTTGGCCGGGACCTTGTCGGTGACGATGGAAAAGGTGTCCTGGAACTCGATCCTGTGAGGGATCTGCATGCGGTCGAGGAATTTCGGCAGTACGGTTGACGGGAAGCCCGGCTGTCCTTGATCCAGGTTGCAGGCAAGCATGTCCACTGGAAGGAGTCCGCGCCACTTCAGTTCATGCAGCGCCGCAAGGAGCGTGTAGCTGTCCTTGCCGCCCGAGAGACAGACCAGCCAGCGCGTGCCGCGTTCGATCATGCCATATTGCTCGATAGCGATGCGCACGTTGCGGACGATACGCTTTCGGAGCTTCCGGAACTCGGTTGTCGAAGGCGCACCGCGAAAGAGCGGATGGATGTCGTCAGCCTCGTCAAGCATGGTCCGGCAATAGTGAATTCAGGATTGCAGGACAAGGGACGGCGCAGGCCAGCTACCTCGCGGACCCAAACCGAAACGGGAAACGCCAGCGTGGCTGTTCAAGTCTTGCACCCAGGAAATTCTCGACCGCCTTGACGTCGAGTACGAACTCGGCTGCGCGGCTCTCGTGCTCGTGCAGCATGTAGGTCGGGAGATCCCGCCACTCGAAGTCGGGATGTCCGAAACTGTTGGTCCCGACCCGGATCCAGACCTTGCCTCCCTCGGCAAACCAGCCCTCGCTGTCGGTTGCCGGGCGGGTTGCCTGGCGCCGCGCCGGATCGAGAAGGCTGCGCAACTGTTCACGCAAGGCATCGTACCGCGTGGATGCATATTCCTGCCAGGTGACTGGGCCAGCCCATGGAGGATCATGGCCACACTCGATCAGGATGCCTGACAAGACTTCCGACGACAGCCGAAGCCAGTCGCCGCCGTCCGCGTCGAGGCGGTCCAGCACCGTGCGCAGATAGCGTCGGTAGAGATGTGTGGTGGGCACGATCGTGGCTAGTCGGTTGGCCATGGCGATGCGGCCGTCCTCGTCTTCGCTGGGGAGCGAGGCAGAACTGTAGATCAGGAGGCACCGCTTCGCGACTTCGTCCGGGAATGCGCCGGCCCGGGCATTCATCGAGACCACCATGCATGGGGTTTCGTCGTGCGGCGGCATAGTTTCGTCCTTGATGAATTCCGGCGCATGGTCCCGGAAACGACGCCAGCCGATGTCGTCGAAGAAGGCGGGCATGCGTCGGTATGACGCGTCGATCTCGCGCAGCAGCAGCCCTGTCATTGGCGTCCTGACAGCGTTCGGGAAGTCATCCGCAAACATGAACTTCCCGACGATATCCACGAGCTGCGTCTTGCCGGAGTTGGACTTGCCATAGATGATCCCGACCCTGGGAAAACGGATGACATCCCGGTCCTCGAGCGCGGCCTGGCGACGCAGCGTGCATATGAGCGGCGAGAAGAACATCCAGCACAGGAAGACGAAATAGTCCTTCTGCAATTTCCCGACGTCGCCGCGAAAGGCCTCGCCGTAGGTTTCCCAGAAGGTCACCAGCG
>VXPN01000064.1 GCA_009839535.1 Boseongicola sp. SB0662_bin_57
ACTGAACAAAAGATAGCCGGTTTAACTGATATGATTAATAAATTTAGTGCTGAATCTGAATCTAATAGAAATAATCAGGATAAGTTAACTCAGGCGGTAGGTTCTTTGGCACAAATAGTACAAAAGATGGATGACAAAATCAAAAAGACTGGGGAAGAAAACGATAAGAAAACGGAAACAACCACAGAAAAGGACAAAGAAGCAGAGGCAGAAAAGAAGAAAGAGATGGATGATATGAAGAAAGATGCTGATGAGGCCAAAAAGGCGATAAAGTCGTTGAATGATTCGTTATCTACAATGAATGAATCAATCGATAAAATAGTGAATGAAAAGGTAGCGGAGGCAGTAGCAAAGGCAAAAGATAGTAATACGTTGTTGGATCCAACTAATGTCCCACAGGATATGGACCCAGATCAAGAATTGATATTAACTGATGGGATGGTGCCACCACCACAAGTACAGGTGATGCGTAAGTTGGCTAGTAAGTATGGTACTGAAACTGCAATAGCAAAATATCATGAACTGATGAATTCGGGTCACTTTATGCAATTTGTACCAATTACAAATGAACAAGAATTAGAGCTTAACAAAAGCTTGGCGGTGGTAACAAGATGAGGCTGTATCCAAACTCTAAATCAGCACACCAAACATTCGTTAATTATTACAGTGTCGATGGTGCTAAACGTATCAAGTTGGCAGCTGATGCAACTCTTAGTACCACTACTACTGCAGCTAGAAATAGACAATACGCAGCAAACTGGGCGGTACTATACGAACAGGATGCAACTGTATATGGGGCACTAGTCAAAGTTGATGCCCCCGATAGAACAGGTTGGAGAGTAAGTGAGTCGCCCGGTAAAATAACTGCCAGTACAAGCAAGGGTATTACAGCACGTGGTGGTGTCAAAGAGGGTGGAGATACCCCTGAAGCAAGTCTACATACTATGCGAGAACTACGCATAGATTATCGTACTGTAGACAGGAAATTCAAGATCACTGATACCATGGAGGCACTAGCGAATAGACGTATAGACGATTTGGCCGTACAGGATATCAATGTACTAAGAAATCAGACTGCAGCTGAGATGTTAAAGGAGATAAACCGCATGCTTGTTCAACCAATGGAACCTATCATAGATGCTGCATCAGGTCACTTTGTAGATGCAATGAACGAATTTACTAGCCTTGATAGGATAGTATCTAGTGTTGAGAGAGCAAAAGTAAAACAGACGGGTTCCAAGAAAAATTACTTTAATTATGCTGACATGCCACGTGATGATAGAGCTAGTGGCGGTGTTGCCAAAAAACAATACGATAGTATTGTAATATCATGTGACCCAGCTGCAAAAAATGTTCAGGGTGAAGCACTAACTGAGACACTTGGTGAGTTACAACCAAGGCACTTAAAGAACCTAAAGTATGCTATTCACCGTAAATCGGGTAGATGGCCGACAACGTTTATTGTATCTAGTGATGTGCAAGAGTATCTAGATAATATGTTTGAGGGACTACAGAGGTATCCTGCTGGTAACACTGGCACACCTAGTGAAATAATCACTGGCCCCGGAGCAACACAAGTTGAATTTGGGGAGTCTGGTGTTGTGCCTGCATTACCAGGAGACGCTGCTGGGTTCCAAGTCATGTCTTATGATGGTATACCATTTGTATCTAGTATAGATGAGACGTTTGATACCGCTACAGCAAACGCTGGCAAGGAATTTGGACACATCTATGGTATAAGAAGTGGAGTTGAGCCGTATAGTGGTTTACCAAGCATGTTCTTTTCTAGGTTGTTACCATTGTCGTATAGGGAATACTCCGTATTAAACTCTGAATATGGCGCAACCATAACCGATGACCATAACAGTTTGGGTCTGTTTACAATGAAGGGAGAGACTTGGTGTCAAGTACCGTCTGCCCAAGGCGTAATAATGAATATCGAGCGGAAGTCGATATAATAGATGGCAATCACAATAAGTGATACAGACTGGAATAACATGGTATATGGTAGACCATCTAAAATGCAAAACATACTTGCAGCAAATCCTGAATTTAGTATACGAAAGATAACAGTGGGTAACGCATCAGCAGATAAATATACCACAGGTGGTATTGCTATAAATCTGGGTGGGCGTGTAGTACATGCTGACGGCATATCAACTAAGGGCCACATATGGATATATGATATATCAACCAACAAGTTCAAGATATATCAAACAGGTGGCACCACAGGAGAACTATCAAATAATAGTACGGCCATACGACAAAGTGAAGTATGGATAAAAGTTTGGCGAAGAACCAAATAAATATGAATACAAGTCTCGAATGTGATTTTTGTCATATAGGGGGGGCTGCCGAAGTCGATGATAACATGATGCCACCATGTCATGCGTATAGAGCTGGTTCTAAATGTAGTATAATACAAGATGCTGAATTGGGATTAGACCTATCAAACTTAGAACATATAGGTATACTATTAGACAAAGCAATACAGAGATGGTGGACTAATTCAACCCTACAAGAACATTGCACTAGAACTAATGGTGAAATAGATACAAAGTCAGCTGCATCTGATTGGAACCCCCTAACAATGATGATCAAAACACGTATAGCACTAAATACTGTAATCAAAAAGACTAGTCCGCCCCCAGAAACCAACGCAGAACAACTCGAGCGCGAACTATCTGAAGAATTCGATAAAGCTATACAAGATCTTGAAGGTTGATCAGATACTAAAACTACGGGATGACCCAGCATTATTTGCTAGTGTCATATGTAAATCAAGACCATTTACTTATAATATACCATTTTTGCGTTCAAAAGACAAATATCGCATACTACGACATGGTAGGCAGTCAGGTAAATCACAGAATATTTGTGCAGCAGTTGGACATTTTGCCGTATTTGCGGATTGGTTGTCTGTACTACCTGAGGGGGAGACTGAATGTGATGTGATATATACTGCACAAAAATTTGATATTGCTGCGTTAATGTGTGATAAGATAATACGGTTACTACGAAATCACCCTTGGACTGAATCATTAATAATCAAAGATGTGGGCAAACTAAAACAGATAAGATTTGCAACAGGCCGTGGGGTGTGTAATATTAGGCCAACAGCATTAGGTGAGACAGGGGCGGGGGCTAGAGGTAATACCGTATCTGGTATAATAGAGGATGAGAATGCGTATCAAAATGAAGATGCAATAACAGCACTAGAGGGTACGGGTGCTGCGCGTGACCCGTTTATTTGGGTTGCCAGTACCCCCGATGGTGAAGATACCCCATTTTATCGTAGATGTAAGAATGCTCGTATGGGGAATGAACCAATAGATGATGTGTATAGTGATGATGTAAACGCAGAGTGGGTTCAATTCTGTGCTAAATCAAAACAGAGTCCAATGATAACAGACAGGTATCTAAACATGCAAAAGGAGAAACTCACACATGAGATGTATATGCAAGAGTATGAGGCGCAGTTCATTGGTTTAGGTGATTATATGTATAATAGACAATCACTGAATCATGCAGCAATAAATAATATAGACATGGATGTAAATAATACAGTATATGACATAGGGGTGGATGTGGCGCGCCTAGGGAAAGACCAAACAGTATATACTGTAATACAAAGTGATGGGGAGTCCGCAAAATTGGTATACTATGATTCTGAGGATCTATCTGTAATACCAATGATATCTTCAAAGATATTTGGGTTATATACGAGGTTTAAAGCGCGAAATGTATACTTAGAATCAAATGGAATTGGTGGTGGTGTAATAGATGATTTAAGTATAAATCATGGGTTACAGATACCTGATACAGGATATACACCAAAGACAAAGGCAGAAACACATAACAACTTACTTCGATTATTAACATCACATAGAGTGGATTTAACGATATGTAACGATCATAGGCATATACTATTAGAACAGTTACGTAGTATAAAGAAGGAATTTAAAAATAATGTAATGCATTTGGTAGCTAAACATGATGACTGGGCAGATAGTCTTGCACTAGCATGTAATGGGTTAAAGAAGGGTAGGACTATACAGGTATTCGATTCAGCCCCAGCATTCACATAAATTGTATATATATGATTTGATGTAATATACAATAATGATACATAACGTACCAATGCTGTTTGGACTATTACTACTATTAGTGGTACCCGTTACATCTACTGCATTTGCGCAATCCGCATCAGATGCTGGTGAATTTGGGCAGACGCTTGTAGGAGCTGAACTATTACGGAATTTCCAGATAAATAATCTACTATTGTATATTCCGATTATACTATTGACTAGTTTGACTGTGATTATAGTCGGTGTCATAGTAGTGGTGTTTGCTGGCAGAATGATGCATGCGTCTAGTGTTACAAGTGCCTTAGGTCTAGACAAATTATCTAGGTTCCGTGAAGAGAAACCTAACGCAAACGACAAATAGGCTCTTTTATTTTTATTATTTATTTTATGAATCGTCATGATCAAGTCTATACTGTACTGATTCTTTATCCATAGGTAGTGTTGTGCCTGTGGGGTCTTTAATGCGCTTTAGCATATATTCGATCATTTCAGAATCCCATGTATCTAGTTCAGATGGCATGACATGTAGTTGGTTTAAGAAGATCCAGTAGATTTGTAGGGTTTTGCTTCCATAAGCTTTGTTATTGTCTTTTTGCCGTATAGTAGCGCTATCGATCTTCCGAAAAAAACGGACAATGGATATGCATCTGATATGGCATCAAATATTTTGATTTGAGTTGCTTCTGGGAGTGAATCTATTACATCTACATCATTATACGGTGCTGACACAACATGGGGTATTAGTCCCTCACACCATTTTGCAACACTTATTGTGTGGGTGTTCTTTTCTATGTCTTTTAGATTGTGTGTACTTTCAAAGATTCTCAGTTTCTTCAAGTAACCTAAATCAGTCTGTATCTTGATTGTCTCTTTGTTGTGTTTTATTGTGATATATTTCATTATTATATATTATATTGTATCATGGATATAATATAGGTTATGAGCCTGCAGTAACATTAATACCAACTGGCGCAGATGTCATTTTAGAACCGGCGGTAACAGTACACTCTAATGCAGACCATGATAAGTCATTCATTAGGTCATCGGTACTTTGTTGCGCCCAGCTATGTCGACTGAAATTAACACCTGAAAACTTAAACTGTATGTATCTCTCATTTTTCCCTGCCGCATTATTTGAGAATCTAAACGTCAACGCATGTTTGAGTTCCGCATCTAGTACCAGTTGCAGCGCTTCACTGTTAACCATTACAGATTTTATTGTGCCACTAAATCTCATAGCTCCTGCCTTTGCTGACAATCCATGTACAGACCCCCAGTAATTCTTTATCTCTTGCCCTGTTTGTATGTCTATCGTACCATCTGATACATATGCTAAGTTTACTGCCGTACTAGATGATGTCTCTTCTAGGGTTATTTTACCGCCTACACTGGTGTATGTATGGGTATCTGTATTTGTGTCATCAGAGAATGCAGCGAATGTCGTACTAGTTAATGTACCCTGACCTGCCTTGCATTGCATACGTACCTGCGCGGTCTGATCTACTGCACATGATATACTAGCCGATTCAACCACACATCCCTTTAGTGCATATTTCATATCAGCTCCCTTATCTAAAGTGGTACCAGTTACTCCGGCATCAGTGCCTTTTAGTCTAGCTTCTAGGGAGAATGTAAGTGGAGTTGCTTGTTTTTCGAATGAGTATACTGTTGGTTTAGTTGCTGATGCTGCGGTCTTTTTTACCAATGGGAATATCAGCGCAATCCACCAAGGTTGTGTCATGGCAAATGATGGATCAAACATAATATGTCGTGAACCATGAGCTATGCCCTGTAATGTACGCTCCCCTGAATCCTCTAGATCGATTGGGGTTATCTCAGATGACATGGCGGGTATCTTTTGATCTAAACCAAATTTAAAATTGGGTACTTTAGCATCATTAAAATTTGCCTGTGGAACCCAACGGAATTTAGCTGAGCTTGTGGTTAGTGTCTGTAGGGTAGCTGCCATCTACCTATATTAGGTATAACTCATATATAGTTTATACTCATATAATTAAAGCATGGCCGTAACCATATCTAACATAGTCACACAACTAAACATACGTAACAAAGATGGTACCATAATAACCCCTAGTAGTACAACCAACCCCACCGAATCTAGAATACAGACAGCAATAGATTATGCAGTGGGGGAGATTGAACGTGCAACAGGCCGTAAGTATACCGAAGCCCGTTATACCGAAATAAAACAACACCCCTACATATCAAAGATGTTTGGCACAGAATATGCAGTGGAATTAAAACCAAATCACATACCATTACACACAAAAGGTGATGGTGATTATGTACAGTTTAAAACCAAAACCAACCCCAACGACCCTTGGGTAAACATGCCTGACTCTGATGTGCTGTGGTTACCTGAGACTAATAGCATACACGTTAAAGTAACAAAGTATAATTTCTATGATATATTCAAGGTGTCATATTGTACAGATACAATATACACAAAGGATGCAGAGAAATGTATTGTATTGTCTGCGTGTGTTGATATAATGCGCACATCATTTGATGCTGATTGGTACTCATCGTATAGTACAGTACAACAAGCTGCCGATAGAATGGAGAAACAATACCATGAATTGATGAGGCGGTTAACGGTGATGCAACCTGTCTGAGGTGGTAGATACACATCTACTAGATAAGGATGAAGTCATTGAACGTATCAAGTATCTGTTTGCGCAACAAGTACTAGATGAAATAAAGGAATACATACAAGCTGATATGTTTGGGTTGGATAAAGTTGTTACAGGGGAGGCATTTGATTCTTGGGAGATTATAAAAGATACAGATGGTAATTGGTCATTGTATAGTGGTTCAGCGGGGATGTATCATGTGGAATTTGGCAGACAGCCAAATAGTAGACCACCACCACCGGATGTTATAGCCCAATGGCTATATAATAAAGTAGGACTTGATGAAGAAGAGGCAAAAAAGTTATCTGTAAAAATATCATTGGATATAGGAAAGAATGGTATACCTGAAACTCGTATAGTACGGGACACATTAGCTAGTTTAGAGGGGGATGCATGAGTACCGCCCAAAAGGTATGTGTGGCACTACAAGAGTATATGGAGGATGCTGCAAACTGGAGTGTTACCCCCCCACCCCCAGACAAAATACGCACACCATATGACAATATAAACAACAGAAATGCAAAGTATACACCGGGTGTATACATATCACCGGGCATGGCTAATGTACAGACTTGGTATGGCGGTAAAGAGAGATACATACATCAGTATGTAGAGATCTGGGTGAAGGGATATGACTATGCACAACGTGATGAGTGGGCCGGTGATATACGTAGGATGTTGGGTGGTTTGGTATTGCCGGGGTTTGTGATGGTTACGATAAAATCAATAAATCAATTTGATGCTGATCCTGATGAGCATAGAAGGTGGGCGTGTACTATGGAGTATCAGGTTAGATTTGTAGAAAGCTAATATACTTATTATATTATGATAATAATACAAGTATAATGCCTAATGATGGACTTGAGGTAAAAGGATATGCAGTATTAGCGCTACGTGATATTGATACTGGTAAGTGGGATTATATCAAATCCGATAATATCATAATGGATTTTGGTTTAAGGTGGATGCTGCAAAAGATTGGTAGTAGAACATCTAATAGTTTGACTAGTCATGAGTATAGTAGAATATCATTAGGGAATGGTACTAGTGGTGTGACATTTACTGACACAGGGTTATCTGGTAGTACTGTGCTAAACAAGAATATAACAACAAATGTTATAGCGAATAATGTATTAAAATTAGAGGCTAATCTAGCTGCGAATGAGGGTAATTTCACTGCGACTGAGATGGGGATATTTACAAAAACAGGTAGTACGTATAGGTTGGCGCATAGGGCAGTGATACCACCATCTACAAAATCAAGTACCCAGACTGGATACTTGGGATGGCGTGTGTCATTGGGTAGGAAGAGTACATGATGGGTATACTAGATCTATTACAGACTAATGTAATACGGAACCTAAAGACTGAGCGTGATGTGTTGGCTGATCGCGCCCAAAGAGCAGAGAAACGACTACAGATGAAAGATATTGAACAACGTAATGAAGAGACAGAGACATTATCTCCCCCCTTAAAAGATGAGTATGGAGGTAGTTCTGCACTAGGCCAGATACTGCCACAGTATGGAGATTTACGTGTAATATATCACCTATATGATACTACACCCGAACTAAGGGGGGTTGTAGACCAAAAATGCAGAGAATTATGTAGAAATGGTATCACAATATCCCCATATCATTATTATCAGTGCACTAATTGTGGACTAAAGTATA
Organism: Boseongicola sp. SB0662_bin_57; assembly: GCA_009839535.1. Lineage (GTDB taxonomy): Bacteria > Pseudomonadota > Alphaproteobacteria > Rhodobacterales > Rhodobacteraceae > JAJEFO01. Next base: position 8,416 of record VXPN01000064.1, read on the forward strand.
ATAGTCCTACACATGATGGTGTTATCCCAGATAAGTGTGATTTGTGTGGTAGTGACAAAATAATACCAGCAAAGTGGGAACAACGTAGAATACTACAAAAGTGGTATGACGAACCTTGGGACACCAATGGAAACAAAATAAAGCGTGTGTGTCGTATGATGGATCATCACTTGCAAATATCTGATACAACATATCTAATAGTAGACAAATTATACGATCATAACAATGGTAAAATAACATATGAAAAGGTAGAGAGGGCATACGTACCTCATGCAGATACTGTACATATGTTAGGTAATAGTAGGGGGGAGTTTGGTAAGATGGATCCTACTGGTACATTATGGGTATGCATAAACAAGTCACACCGTGATAATGTGATACGCTCCACAAAACACACAATAGATGACAAGACCGGCCCAATATGTGAGAGATGTAATAGACCCACAATACTAGCATGGGCAGTAGTACGTAATACGTGGGGCATGGGTAGGCATTACTATACTGTATTAGGTAGGGGTGAGATAATCCCCGGACCGGGTAGATACAAGCAATTTGGTCCATATGGACTACCCACTACCATTACATTGTCTAGTATTGTTGATGCGCTGCGGGGGGCAAATCAGTATCTAGCTGAACGCATGAATAGTAACTACCCACAGTCTGGTATACTTGTTGTACAATCTGATTCACAGACTGAGCTTGAAACCTGTATGACTAGTATGCAGAACCAAAGAGTGAACAACCCAAAAGCACCCCCCGGCCTAAGGGTACCGACCACTGCCGGTTCCGCCAAAGATGCCGTGAATCTATTAGATACCAATGAGAGTGTAAACGATATAGACATATCAACTCTACAAGAGGGTAGGCGTGAAGTCATAAATGCCCAGCACGGTACAAGACCAATACAAGCGCGATCAAAAGAGAAGAGTACGGTTCAATTTGATGTAGCTGAATCTAATAAATCAGTACAGGGTGATCAAGAGCATATACAGGATATATTGGATAAATTTTGTATTGAATTGGGGGTTACGGACTTTCATTTTGTGTTTAATCCAGTAGAGAAAACAGATGAATTGCGTGCATTACAGACTAGTATTGCTAGTACTGATCATGCAATAAAGATGTCAAATAATTTGGGCTTTGATTATAAGATAAATTCTGAGGGGACTGGATTCATATTCAGTAAAGAACCTGTAATAAAGACATTTGAGCCAGCTAAACAGGGGTCTGGTTCAGAGGTGAATAGTAATGTTGGATCTGGCTTACAGATGGACGGCCTAGAGGGAGAACCCGAACCACGTGTACCATCAGATGATGGTGGTGTTGGTGACGGTGTTGTTGGTGCTGGTAATAACACAAGTCCGGACCGTAGATGACTGATATATCACCCCTGTATAACTGGCGCACCTTTGGCAGAAATGCATGGCGTATAACACAAAATAATGAATATACACATGTCTCAAAGAATGGAGAGTCATTATGTTTTTTTTGTGAGGAGTACAAACTGACTACCCCCCGAATATACCCAGTATGCTTTGATTGTTTCTTTAATAAAGTGAATCGTGAGGCAGTACTAAAAGCAAAGGGGGTTGATACAGATGGTGTATGTGCAGCATGTGGTGATTGGTGTCGTATAACTCATGTATGGAATATAATAAAACTGAATGTACGTGTGTGTAAAAGCTGTAGACACAGAATATACCATAATAGGGAGAATATCGGTCCCAAACCACAATACAAACGACTACACCGCATGCACGGTAAGAACTGGCGTGAGGTTACAGGTTCTGGTAACCAAACCTACTCAAAGATAAGACGCATGAGGGGTGAAACTGATGGCGAATTTGACATAGAACAATAAACTAAACTAAACTTTATTATATTATATATTATATTATACCATACCAACATGAAGAAGATGTCCAAAACCGGCAAAATATACTACACAAACAACCACAAACTTATACCAATAGACCCCGACATAATAGACAAACTCAACCCACATAGATTCGCTCTGATGGCCTCTTTGAATAGAGATATTTCTTTAACTGAATACATAAACCACATCCTACTCCACGCCAACCCCCAGCAGACTAACTCTACTTTTTCGTAATTAGAT
>VXPN01000147.1 GCA_009839535.1 Boseongicola sp. SB0662_bin_57
TCATGGCGCCTTGGAACGTCGGCAACATCGTCGAGAAGATCGAGTCCACCGGCAACGAGCGGGTCATTCTCACGGAACGCGGCGCGAGCTTCGGCTACAACATGCTGGTTTCGGACATGCGGAGCATTCCGATCATGGCCGAGACCGGGTGCCCGGTCGTCTTTGACGCGACTCACTCCGTGCAGTTGCCGGGAGCACAAGGGAAATCGTCGGGCGGGCAGGCAGAATTCGTGGGGCCGCTGGCGCGCGCGGCTGTGGCTGTCGGCGTTTCGGCTGTCTTCATCGAAACCCACGAGGAGCCCGCGCGTGCACCTTCTGACGGACCGAACATGGTTCCGCTGGACGAGATGGGAGGGCTCCTGCGGAAGCTGATCGAAATCGACCGGCTGGTGAAACCATGACCGTGGAGCACTTCAGCAAGGCGCTCCGCACCGATCTTGCAGGCCTGAACGCGCTGGCGGAAGACGTGAGCGGCATGACCCGAGACATCGAGGCCGCACTTGATCTCATCGAGAACATGAAGGGCCGCCTGATCGTCACCGGCCTTGGCAAGTCCGGACATGTCGGCGCGAAGCTCGCCGCAACCTTTACGTCAACGGGAACGCCCGCCTATTTCCTGCATCCTGCCGAAGCGAGCCATGGGGATCTCGGCATGGTCCAGCCCGAGGACGTGATCCTCGCACTTTCCTGGTCCGGAGAGACTGCCGAGCTCTCCGACGTCCTGGCTTACGCGAAACGTCGTCGCGTGCCCCTCGTCGCCCTGACCAGCGATGCCGGCGGAACGCTGGCCCGCGCCGCCACGGTGGCATTGGTGCTTCCCAAGGTCCGTGAGGCCTGTCCGCACAATCTGGCGCCAACAACTTCGGCCCTGTTGCAACTGGCGGCTGGCGATGCCCTCGCAGTCGCCCTGTTGCAGCGAAAGGGATTTGGCCCTGACAGCTTTCATGCATTCCATCCCGGAGGCTCTCTTGGCTCCGCTCTCAGACGTGTCGAAGAAATCATGCACAAGGCCGACAAGCTGCCGCTCGTCGAATCCGGTGCGCCGGTGGTCGCGGCAATCAATGAACTGTCAGCCCGGGGCTTCGGGATTGTAGGCATCACGGAAGGCGGGAAGCTCCAGGGCGTCATCACCGACGGTGACGTAAGGCGCTACCTGGAAAGAATGGCCGGATCGACGATGCAGGAAGCGCTCCACGATGCCCGGGCGGACGCCGTCATGACAGTGGACTCCGTCGCGCTTTCACCCGACACGATAGCGGGAGAAGCCCTGTCGGTACTGCAGGAGCGCCGGATCTCCGCTGCCTTCGTCCTGGATGAAGAAGGACGTCCCCTCGGGCTGATCACGATGCTCCGGCTGCTGAATCGCGGCACTGCCTGAAGCAATGTCCCCGCACACACTTCTCTATTTTGCTCCACGTCCGATCTGAGCTGCAAACTGGCCGCAGCAAGTCGAAATTCCTGGACCCGCAAATCGAACCGTCGGACTCAAATCAGAACAAACAGCGCACATAGCGTGACTTGATCCCGTCGCTTCGGTTCACCGTATCGAAACGATGGACTCGCTTCAAAGAACTTCAAGTCACCGAGACGCTCTACAACTGGTCTTTTGGAACCTTCCGCGCATTCACCTTACGCCATTGCTTCAATGAGCAGCGAAGCAGATGCCCGCTGCCAAGCAAACGCCTGATCTTTCTCGTGAACGTGGGCTCCGGGCGGGTTCCAATTGTCGATGCACGTTTGTCACGAGGGCTGAAAACTATCCTTGGCACCAACGCCACCCCACCATGCTCAGGCAAGTCCAAGGGGAAGTCCGCCACCTGCCGCACCGGGCTTTGCGCTTCCAGCATCAACCTTGCCGTGAGACGATCGACGCAATAGGCCGTGGCCAAAAAGGGCGTCGTCGCGAGCGCAAACGCGCTGGAACCGACGCCAAGCAATGGCAGACCAGTTCCCTTGACGTAGGCTTTTCCGTAGTCCAGGAGCATGATCGGCGCTGACATGAAACCTTTGGTCGCGACAAAGGTGTTGAGTCGATCACCAACAATCGCGTCGTCTTCCATAATCAACGCATGCGTTGCGTCCGTTTCGAGAAATCTCCGATAAACCTCTCGGTGTGACAGTGCACAGGCCAACTCGGCGTCCGTGGCCGGCCGCGCGTATCGCCGCAGCCAAGCACGCCTGTCCACCTCTTTTTCCAAAGCACTGCCCAAACCGCGGCGACCGTCGATGGCGTCAAATATCTCTACTTCAAAATCGAGCACCGCCAATCGGCCGGCCAATTCGACTCTGCGCGAATTCCTGTCTCGGAGGGAAATGACGTATGCGCAAAATCCAGTCACTACGGTTCCTTGGCCGGAATGACGATCGAAACAGACACAGTGCCCCTACTGTCATACCATTGCATTTGCCCGCAACCCGCCAATTTTCCGCGACCGACCTTTCCAAGTCGGTCTGCGCGATGGAGTGCGGCAAGTCGACGATCAGATCGTAGCACCGACAACGACCGTCCGCGCAGCGACAGGTTGGCTCAACGCCGCGTTGGCCGGGCCGCATGGAATGCATGGACTCGAGAAACAAAGGCGGTGGACTCACCGCAAACGGCCAAAAGAGGCCTGAATTCCGATCTGAACGCGCAACTTGAGAATTCGCAGCTGATATTTTCGTCGCAGGCCCGGCGCCTCTCTTGCCAACAGGTCGCCGTGTTTCGCGAGAATCCGCTTGAAGGATGCCAACCGGTCTTCCGTGCCAGCACCGACCATGATTCGCTCGGCGTCACTTGACCCGGCGCGGGCGTGGACCACGTAGCCCCTGGTGTCATCAAAGAACATGCCTATGCCGGCTTTCGCAAGACGCATGCAAAACTCAACATCCTCATGGATCAGAAGATGCTCGTCCAACCCGCCGACATCAAGAAACACGTCGCGCCGAACCCAGAGTCCGCCTGTTCCTGTCAGCCTGGAAATCAACGGCGTAGCGGTGTCACGATATCCAAACCGGCCTCGCCGTGGAACAAACCTGTCCTTTCTGCCCGGCTTTCTTCGAATCCTGGCGCAGATGCCATAGCCTGCGCCCATCTCCAGTTTCGCGACTTCAGTGATCCTTTGAGGATAGGTCGGCAATACCTCGTCGTCGTCATCCAGGAACAGGATCAATGGATGCCTGGCCAGGCTCACGCCTAAGTTTCTTGCCGCCGACGGACCCGAGCGCATGCCGTCGTTTTGAACGAGACGCACGCCCTCCCCCTCCTCGATGACTTCAGTCGCGGGAACCTTGCACCTGTCGTCTACCACGATGATCTCGCCGCCGTCCGGCAGCGCCGTCTTCGCCGACGAGACCGCGCGCGCAAGACCGTCAGGCCGATCCTTGGTGGGTATGATGATCGAGACAGACACAACGCAATTTAGCCGGAAATTCAGGGGGAGTTGAAGCGGCGTCTTGCAACCATCCTGTGCAATTTCAGGGGATTCCGACCCAGGGGGGAGGCGCCGGTCAACCCGTCATCCTTATGGCGAGGGCTGTTCCGACGTCACTTTGGGAAACGCTTCGAGCGAACAATGGGCCACCTGATTGTCTGTCGCCGTGGCATGCCGGCCATGTCCGTGCAAGGCTTGCTGCCGCGACACTCATGTCCATGGGACTGCCAGCCCGTTGTCTGCGTCCTGCCGAAGCGATCCTGGTGGATGTGCTCGGTCCGGCCCGAAAGCGTGAACCTTGCGCCTTGCAGTTTCGCAGAGATGGCCGACCTCTCCGACGTACTGGCCATCGAGAATGGTCACCGACAGCCAAGGCAGGGTGCATCCCGAAGTCCTCGATGCACACGCCTATGCGTGGCACGTCAGAACATCGGTCTGCACGTCATCATCCACGCAGTGGCAATGACCGGGGCGGTGCCGGCGCGGAGCATCGTCACAGCATGACCGGACGCGACCTGCCCAGAATGACGCCAAGCGTACGGGCGGGTTGACTAATGCTGACGTTGATGATGAATGGCGTTCCGCGATGAGAAATGAAAGAATGACCTGAACACGTATCCCAACCATGCAAGTCGTTTATGGCGTCAATTCCAGCTATCTTTTTCCGGCCTTGGTTTCGGCATATTCGATATGGAAGAATGCCAGCCATCCAGTCGACATAACGATATTCGGTGACAAGTTTGGACATCGTGACCACGATTTCATTCGGCAGGTTGGCACACGTTGCGGACACGCCATTTCGGTTCGGAACTTTGATTCAAGTCGCTTTGACGAGTTTTCCCGAACCAGCCAAGCCCGTTTCCCGGCGATTAGCCTGCTGCCATTGGTTCTTCCGAGGCTGATTGAAGGCCGGTGCCTGTTCCTTGACGCTGACACGTTGGTGCTGGGAGATGTATGGGAACTCCTCTCCAGCGATCTTGGAGGAATGCCTATCGGGGCCTGCATCGACGCCGGGCAGGTGCGCTTGAGCGGAAAATACCTGAGGACCAGAAAAACGCATTTGATGCACACTGCAAAGGCGCGAAACAAGAGGGCGGCAGAGATTCGGCGCATTTCCAGCCTCGGCTTCATTCCTGGCGAACAGTACTTTAATTCCGGTGTAATGGTCATGGATTGTGATGCGATCCGAGAGTCCATGGACCCGGACGAGCTTTCCAGTCAGGACGGGCTTAGGCCGTTCTTGAACCACTGGCCTGATCAGGATCGATTGAATGAAGTCTTCGCGGGCAGATGGCATCAATTCCCTCTCAAGTGGAATGCCAGTACCAGCATCCGGAAGGGTCGCATCTTGCTGACCCGCAATCACTGGTCTGGCGCACTTCGTGAACAGATGCACGAAGCTGCAAATTATCCACAAATTCGCCATTTCATGGGATCAAAAAAGAAACCATGGACCAGGTCTTGGAGATCCTTCATCGGGCGCAAAGCCTACCGCGACTATGCTGGCGTCCTCCGAGAGTTCGAGGCCAAGGTAGGGTTGAACTCCTGAGTGCTTGGCCTCTGGGCATTGCATTCCCCAAGGTTCAGTTTGCAAATCGTGTGCATGACCTGTCGATCGCGTTGGCGAGGCAGGTGCGAGGCGCTGTCCAGCTCGACCTGCTGGAACCATCGCAGGTAGTTGTCGAGATACCTGGTCGCGATCCCGCGGCAGCGCCTCAGGAAACCTTTCAGCTGGCCATGCCGGCTGTTGACCGTCTGGATGTGAAAGGCGTTCCGAACCCGTTCGCCTCGGGACAGGTTGAGCGCTTCGTGGCGGACGCCCATGGCGGCGGCGCAAGGCGGGTATGCGCGATGTCCGTCACTGACCAGGACGATGTCATCGTCCACGACCGGTTCGATGGCCTCCCGCAGTGCGTCGGCATTGACCGCCGGAAGAACCGCGCTGACCGTCATGCCGCTGCGGTCGGCGGCAACCAGCACCGGAACCTGCTCGGACGACAGGCCGCGCTTGCCCGCCTTGCCGCCGCGGCGGCGCGCCTTGCGATCAAGGTGCCGCTCGCTTGCGGCTTTCCAGCACATAGGTTTCGTCGGCCTCGACAATGCCGGCGAGCTTTCGCGAATCCCGGCTTTCGGCCGCAAGGAAACGGTGCCGCCAACGGAAGGCCGTGTTGACGGCAAGTCCGCAGCGCCCGGCGGACGCGCGCACCGTTTCCCCCTCCGCGAGACAGGTTCCGAATTCCAGCCACCTCTCCTTGCGGTGAAGGCCCGCCAGCGGCGTGCCCGTCGCTGCATTGAACGTCTTCCCGCAGCCCTTGCACTGATAGCGGCGCAGGCCGCGCGCCTTGCCGCGCGAAACGGCGCCGGGAGTGCCGCAATGCGGGCAGCGGCGATCCTCGCCAACGCCCGCCTCGATCGCGGCCAGCGAGGCCGACGCCTGCGAGCCTCCGGAGAGCACTGCCTCGGCCTCCCTGCGTTGTGCCGCGCTGAGCTGGTCAACCTGGGCGAGCCAGGCCTGAAGCTGCTTGCGGTTCATCGTCTCTCGTTTCCTGCTCCGCGCAGAAACATGTCATGAACGCGTGCATTTCATGAACTGAGCCTGCCTGAAGTCCGTGTTGGCGCCGCGCGCCTCTTCACTTCGCAATCAGAGGACCGTCCTTGGTTCGAATCCGCTTGAGGTATTCGGCAAATTCATGTCCCAGTTCGTCATGAGCAAGTCCGAATGCGACCGTTGCCTGGAGAAACCCAGCCTTTGAGCCGCAATCAAATCTTTGGCCATCGAACCGATAGCCATACACCTTGCGCCCGGAGCCAACTTCATTCGCGATTGCATCGGTGAGGTGAATCTCGCCGTCTGCGGACGCTTCATTCCTGGCAAGACCAGTCAGCACCTCTGGTGACAGAATGTACCGCCCTATCACGGCGAGATTCGACGGCGCAGTCCCTGGGTCTGGCTTCTCGATCAAACCTCGGACCGCGACAACCGGTCCAGTGCCTGCATCCACATCCAACACGCCGTATGTTGACGTCGCGTCGGGCGAGACCTCCATTGTCGCTACCATGCACCCACCGGTTTCCTCGTGGGCTTCGATCATCTGCTGCAAGCAGGGAACCTCGGCTGCGATTACGTCATCAGGCAGAATTACCGCAAACATCTCGTTCGGGGAGATCAATTGACGTGCGCACCAGACGGCATGGCCAAGTCCGAGCGGCCTATGCTGCCTGACATAGGCGATTGTGCCCGACTTCATTGTCGTCCTGTCGAGTTCTTGGAGCAGCTCGGTTCGCCCCTTCTCGCGCACGGCCAATTCGAGCTCGGGAGCATCGTCAAAATAATCTTCAAGTGCGCTCTTGCCACGCGAGGTGACGAATATGTACTCGGTGATTCCCGCCGCTCGCGCCTCGTCAATGGCGTACTGGATCAGTGGCCGGTCAACCAAGGTCATGATCTCCTTTGGTATCGACTTTGTCGCTGGCAAGAACCGCGTGCCGAGTCCAGCTATCGGAAAGACTGCCTTGGTAACCCTTCTTGGCATTTCCTGCCCCCGTTGCCGCCGACTCTCAATCGTGTCGATTTCGCAAAGCTGGTTCTTCACTTGGTTCAACGCGGTCGGCGATATCGCATGTCGGGCTTGCAGTGCAATCTCATTCCAGCTCGCGCCGCGAAGCGCCGTCAGTTGATCGGGCGGCCCCTCCAATCGCGCAAGGGACCGATAGCATCGATCGTCTCGCGTCCACCGTTGGACAACCAGTATTCACGAAACCAAGGGACTGCTCCGCGTCCGGCGCGCCAGAAATCGCCCCAGCCCTGATGAGCGTCGGGCACCAGTTCGGCTGGACGCGGGCGACCATGGAAGGCAAGGATGCTTGCATCCTGAGGGGGCGTTCGGGGCGGCAGCATCCTGTTGACGAGTGGCGGGTGCAGGAGATGGCGCTTGAAGGAGATGACCCAGGATTCTGGCCAGAAAGTGATCTCACTTTGCCGTTTCCACATGAATCGCTGATCGTTGCGCACTGTCGAGGTCCAGTGTTCGGGGCGAGCGACCAGTTCGTCGTAGATGTGGCCAAGCGTTCCTATCTCGAAGGCGATCACCATTGACGCCCCGCGGATCGGCCGACGGAACTTCACACGGTCGATCGGGCGGGGCCATTCCTCCACCATTACCAATTCGCCCGGAAAATCGAACATCGTTGCGAGATCACCGCAAATCATGGAGTCAAGGTCGATGAAAAGCGCGCGTCCGGACAGGTCATGGAGTTCCGGCTTGAAGAGCGAAATCTTCGGCCAGGCGCCGAAGCGGAAGTTGCCGGGACTCAACCCCATGTCGGGGATGGGCAAGGTCTCGACATCGGGAGAAATGCCTGCGGCGTCATCGGTAAGGCAAACGAAGCGATGCTCCTCAGGCAGATTCTTGCGGACTGCCGAAGCCAGCACGTTGACGTAATCCGGAGCATACGCCTTGCCCCATTTCATGCAAATTACGGTGCGTTTCAAATCACGTTCTCCCAAATCCAAACTGGCCCAGGAACCGCGTGGTGCAGCTGCATGTGCAGCCTGGTCCCGTTGCCAAGCCACACGCCTCGATGACGTGCATTCGAGGACTGGCTTGCAGGCATGCAGTGCCTTTGCTGCGACAACCTCTCGCCTTGCAAGGCCTAGTGCGGCCTTTCCTGCGGTTCGCCGCCCATCATATATCCGGACAATAGAGCGGACCAGTCATCAGCGGCCCAGTTGAAGCGCTTCTGCCGCTGCTTCTCCTTTTCGAAGGACCGTCGCAACCGCGCAAGGTTTCGCATCATCCATCCGTTCGGTTCACGCCTTTCGCATTTGTCGAAGTCGATGAGCCAGGCCTGCTCGCAGGCGTCCAGCAGAATATTTCGGCAATTGAGGTCAGCATGATGCACCCCCAGACCGTGCAACTGCCGTATGACAGAGCCAATCGCGGTCCAGTTGCGCTCCGGCAAAGCGCGTTCCTGCAACACCTCGGCCAGCGGGCGTGCTTCCGGGACGCGCTCAGTGATCAGGTCGGCACGGTAGAACAGGCCGGAAGGGCAATGACGCGCAGCGATTGGCCGCGGCACAGGCAGGGATTGCCTGCGCATCCAGGCGAGCAACATGAACTCTCGCATCGCACGGCCCTTGCCGATGTCCGTGCAAATGTAGCGGTCGCGGTTGAGCTTGCCGAAAAGTCCGCCGCGCCGAAAATGCCTCAAGACCATGTCACGACCCAAGTAGTGCAGAAAATAAGCTTCGTTGCGCCCTTGCGCACTGCCCCGAAGACTGCCCTTGTCGCGAAGCCAGTCCGGCTCAAACAGCCGAGGTTCCATGGAATCAAGGACGCCCGCATCGTACCAGATGACAGTGCCGCCGACCTTAAGTTCTGAAGTCGATCCCATGACAAATCCGCTCCAGTCCCCGCATCGAACCACCGCAAGGGCAAAGCCGCCGCTGTCCGACCGCAGCGGCAAACATGCTGACCCGCAATGGGTGGCTTGCACCCAAAAATGCTTGGCGCCTGATAACGTAGCGCAGTATCAGAACTTTGGTAATCCCAGATGCAAGTGCAAGTTATCGCGGCAGGAATGCGCATTGAACGAAGGGCGCTTCGCGGCCAGTTGCGTCGTGCGTTCTGCCTGTCCTGACTGACTGGCATCGCTTTCTTCATCGAGGCTGTTGCGTGCCGGGCTGACGATGCTCTGCTCCCTTGGCGTCCCGGAGGTCTGGGCGATCGCAACTAAGGGAGGCAGTCATGACATTGAAGCGGCATAGACGGATGCCGAACTTTGGCAATTGCCATCCTGAAAATCACAGATCCGTGGCCCTTCACGTAAAGGCGCTTCCGGGATTTCTTTCGCATTCGAATGCGGTTTTGATCATCGGCAGCAAGCAGGGGGCACTTTGGATCTCGTCGGGATCGGCATACAGGTCGCGGGTGGTCGGGGTCTGGGATTGGGCGCGGTCGGCGTGGATGCGCCGGCAGCTTCCCTATTGGCCTTGGCCCGCACATTGCGTGAGGCTCGACCGTAGAGGGCCACCACGCGGCGGGGTTTCCGGTTTAAGCCGTGGACTCAAATAACTGGTTTGCGATCCTCCGGAGCAGGAAACGGCTGACCACCAGATGCACCGCAGAAAGGAAGTTGCGGGCCGTCTTGTCACAGCGCGTGGCGACCCTGCGGAACTCCTTGATCTTGCCGAAGAACCTCTCGACGAGGCTGCGCTCCCTGTAGGTCGCGCGGCCGGGGCGACTTCCGGCTGGATCTCGACGGAATGACGGCGGTTGCGCCGACCTCCCCGATCAGTTCCAGGACGGCGTCGGTGTCGTATGCCCGGTCGCCGGTCGCCGATCGCCGTCTCGTCCCGCCCAAAGCAGGCGAGAAGCGCCTCGGCCTGCGTGCAGTCGGCCGCCTGGCCCGGGGTCAGGAACATTGTCTTCACCATCTCGTTGCCGTCGAGACCGAGATGGACCTTGGTCGTCCGTCCGCCGCGGCCGGCCCGACTTGCGGAGGCGCGACGTCCCGGGGCGCTCCGGCGCCGTGCCTGTGAACGCGCACCGAGGACGAATCCACCATGCGCAGGCGAACCGAGCCTGACGGGCCGTCGTCGCCCCCGCCGTCACCGCCCGCAAGCCTTTGAAGCCGCTCCATGATCGACGCCCAGATGCCGTTCCTGCTCCACCGGTTGTAGCGGTTGAAGCAGGTCTTGTACGGACCGTACCGCTCCGGGAGGTCGCGCCAAGGCGTGCCGGTGCGAAGCACGAAGAAGATGCCGTTCATCATCCTCCGGTCATGCACCCGTCGCGAGCCCTGGTGCTTCTGGGGAAGGACAGACCGGAGAATTTCCCACTCCGCGTCGCTCATGTCGTGCCGGTCGCCGCTACGGCGAGGGTGCGTGAACCGGAGAATGGCGAGCGCCGACAAGTCGGTTTCCTCAACGGGCCGAACACCCCGGAGTGCCCTTATGCGCGTGCTCCGAATTGCCTGCCGACGTGGCAGGGAAATTGCAGCGGTGCCGCCTCAGCGCTGCATTCGCCACCTCGTATGCTTCGAGAATCAGGAAGGAACCGGGAGGTGGCTGTGGACAAGT
>VXPN01000414.1 GCA_009839535.1 Boseongicola sp. SB0662_bin_57
CAAGCGTCCGTTCGACCTCTCGGTGCTCATCCTCGCGGCGCTCGTCCTGCTGCCGGTCTGGGTCCCGCTCGTCCTGGCCGTCGCGCTGGCGATCCGGCTGGACGGTCCCGGACCGGTGATCGTCCGGCAGCCCCGTCTGGGCCGCTGCGGCCGGGCGTTCGGAATGCTCAAGTTCCGCACCATGGTGGAGGGTGCCGAACGCCTCACCGGCCCGGCATGGTCGCCGCGGCACGACCCGCGCGTCACGCGGATCGGCAGCGTGCTGCGGCGCTGGCACCTTGACGAGCTGCCGCAGGCCGTGAACGTGCTGCGCGGCGAGATGAGCCTCGTCGGCCCGCGCCCGGAGCGCCCGGAGCTGGCCGCGCTGGTCGAGCGCGAGGTGCCGGGCTTCGCGGCGCGGCTGGCCGTGCGCCCGGGCATCGCCGGGCTGGCGCAGGCGAAGGGTGCGGGCCACCGGAACCCGGGGCGCAAGCTCCGCTGCGACCTCGATTACATCGAGACGATGGGCCCGCTGCTGGACTTGAAGCTGATTGCGACCTGCGTGCGGCGCACGCTGAAGAAGCGCATGCGGGCACGGCGCTGACCGCGGCGGTGTCGGCCAAGACGGCCGTCATTGGGCCGGTGCGTTGGCGAAATTCGGCAGACGAGCGAGAGGCACAAGCCCGTCGAAGGCGGCTCCAACTGCTGAACGTGAATCAGGCTCTCGACCCAGAAGAGGTTCGAGCCATCAGGCTTCCGGGCGATTCAATCAATGCACGTGTCGTAGAGTGGTACATTTCGGCGCGACCTCGCAGTTGTGCTGGCCACGAAAAGTGATAGGGAAATGCTGCAGATCGCGAATGCCGGGAGAGCGCCTGTGACAAGCCCCATGCCGTCGACCATGCGCGCCATTACGGTGTGCGAACCCGGCGGGCCGGACGTGCTCGAAGTCTCTGAATGCCCCCTGCCCCAACCCGCCCCGAACCAAATCCTGGCAAAAGTGACTGCAGCAGGCGTGAACGGACCGGATCTCCTGCAACGGCAAGGGGTCTATCCCCCGCCCGAAGGCGCTTCTGAGCTTCTGGGCCTTGAAGTTTCGGGGACCGTGGCTGCCGTCGGGGAAAGAGCTTCCCGCTGGCGCGTCGGTGACAGGATATGCGCCCTGACCCACGGGGGCGGATACGCGGAATACGTGGCCATAGACGCCGATCATTGCCTGCCCGTTCCCGAGGGGGTTTCGGAAGTCGACGCGGCGGGCCTGCCCGAGACCTACTTCACGGTCTGGAGCAACGTGTTTCTCGACCACGACGTGAGTGAGCAAGCGCTGATGCTGGTTCACGGCGGGGCCGGCGGCATCGGCTCCACTGCGGTGCAGCTCGGGCGCGCCATGGGCCTCAGGGTGTTTGCCACGGTGTCCAGCGTCGACGCAGCCGAGTTCGTGCTCGGACTGGGCGCGGAACGCGCCATCAACTACCGCGAGGAAGACTTCGTCGATGTCTGCCGCGAGGCCGGCGGTGCCGACATCACCCTGGACATCGTGGGGGGCGACTACATCGCGCGCAACTTCAAGGCCGCACGCCATGACGGACGGATCATCCAGTTGGCCTTCCGGACAGGGTCCAAGATCGAAATCAACCTCATGCCGATAATGCTGAAACGCCTGCACTACGCTGGCTCAACGCTTCGCTCACGCCCTGCCGAATTCAAGGCGAGGACTGCCGAGGAGCTTGAACGCGCCGTCTGGCCAAAATTCGCCTCGGGCGAGGTCGGACCGGTGACCCACGCCGTCCTGCCGCTTGAACGGGCGGACGAGGCGCATCGCCTGATGGAAAGCGCAAGGCACCGGGGCAAGATTCTCCTGACCCCGTGAAGCTGCAGTGAATCCAGGCAGAGCGCGGGCGCGACTGCCGAGGCACGTCGACCACAATCCGAAACATCGAGGGCGCATCATGAATTCTGCCAGATACCCTTCGCTCGAAGGCATGCCGGTCCTGGTGACCGGCGGAGCCACGGGAATAGGCGCGAACATTGTTCGCGCCTTTCACGACCAAGGCGCGCGCATTGCATTCATCGACGTGCAGGACCAGCCCTCCAATGCCCTGATCAGGGAACTTCCAGGGGCGGTTTACCGGCATTCGGACGTTACCGACATCCCGGCGCTGCAGGATGCCATCACCGACATTGCGCAAGAGATCGGACCGGTCCGCGTGCTGGTGAACAATGCCGCAAACGACAAGCGCGAAGCGGTGGAAGACGTTACCGTCGCCGACTGGGATGTCGCGCAGGCAATCAACCTTCGCCCGCAGTTCTTTGCAGCCCAGGCCGTACGGCCCGGGATGGCTGCAGCGGGCGGCGGAGCGATCATCAACTTCTCCTCCATCGCCTGGCGTCTCGGCCACGGGGACATGACGCCATACACGACGGCCAAGGCGGCGGTGCTCGGACTGACAAACGCGCTTGCCGACGCGTTCGGCGACGACAACATTCGCGTCAACGCGATAGAGCCGGGCGCCGTGATGACCGAACGTCAGCGCGAGCTCTGGTTCAAGACCCAAGAAGAGGTCGACGCGGTCGTCGCCCGCCAGCTCATCAAGCGCGTGCTGCGCGGCGAAGACATCGCGCACATGGTGCTGTTCCTGGCTTCAGACGAGGCGCAGATGATCACCAAGCAGTCATTTGCTGTGAATGGCGGCCTTGTTTGAGCGAAGCCAGTCAATCGAGGCGCCCGTGCGACATTGAGTCCTGTTCCGCAGCGCGGATCCGGATGCAGGACAGGCAGACCCGCCGCAACTCCCCTGGGCGCGGGGCAACGCCACGATGAAGGGCCGCGCGTTTACTCGGTCTCTTCGTCCGCCATCTGGTTTATGCGCCGAATCGCCTCGTCGGTAATGTCGACGGCGTTGGCAAAGAGAAGCACGTCGCGACTGTTAAGGACAACGAACGCGCCCCTGGCACGCGCGATGTCGGCAATGACGTCACGAAAGAAACTGAGCCGCGCCTCATCGGCTGCACGGCTTAGAAGCCGTTCCTTCTCGTCGGTTTCAGCGCGAAGCCTCTGGACGCGGGCATCGAAGGCGTTGGCAAGATCGCGGAATTCCTCGGGCGACAGCTCCGCTCGCCGGTCGGTCAGTTCACGCTCTTCCGCAGCGAGCTCGTTCCTGATCCGCAAGTGTTCTGCAGCAAGTTCCTGGGCCTCCCGGTCAAGCTTGGCCCGCAACAACGCGCCCTGTCGCGTCTCGTTCAGCAGCCGTTCCCAGTCAATGGTCAGGACCGGCGTCGCCACCTGGGCGGAAACGGGACCCGCAAGCAGGCAGGCGCCAGCCACCAGTCCGGCAAGAAGCAGCCTAAAAGCGCGTGGAAATCGTGATATCGAACGTGTTGGTTTCATCCAGCTCGTTCTTGTCCAGAGGCCTGGAGAAGTCCATGCGCAACGGGCCGATCGGAGTGTCCCAAAGCAGGCCGAATCCGACCGCCGACCTGAGATCAAAGGAGTCGTCCACGAGTTCGCAGCTTGAAGCCGGCATGCCGTCGCTGCCGGAGCACTGTCCGCCCATCCTGTCGTCGAGACTCCAAAGCGATCCAGCATCCATGAAGAGGCTGCCGATCATCCCGTACTCGGAGGGAAGACCCAGGGGAAATTCCGCTTCCAGGCGCGCAGCAACGTACCTGTTGCCACCCAGCACGTCGCCTGAGGTGTTCTCCGAGGTATCGCGAGGACCAATTCCGCGGGAGCTGAAGCCCCGTACCTGTCGGGACGACAGGAAGAACCGATCTGTGACATGGGAGTTCGTCCCGCCAAGCGAGTGCAGAGCTCCGCCTTCAAGGGTTGCACGCAACGTGATTTCCTCGTTGAAGGCGTCGCGCTCGGCCACCGCACGTGCGGTCGTCTTGACGTATTTAACGTCTCCCCCGAGACCGGCATACTCCTGGCCAAACGTGAGCCGCACGCCACGATTCGGATTGAGGCCTCCACGCAGCAGGTCCAGAGTGTACGTGTATCCAACCGAACTCCGAATCAGCCTGCCTTCCTCACCATCCCTTTTGATGATCGGCGACGCGCTGTCCGCGATGTTCCGGAGCGCCTCTGACGCGGCTTGGTAACTCACCGAAAGGCGCGAGTTTTCCCCTATCGGGAAGCCAAGCCGGGGAGAAAGGCTGGTGACACGCGTGTCGTAGCTCGCGTTTCCGAAATCTGTCGTCACGTGCCTGAGGCTGAACCCGAGCGACACGTCGCGTCCAAGGAACGCCGGCTCGGTGAAGGACAGCGTTGTGCGCGCGTCATCAGTCCCGGATTCGATGCGGAAGGTCAGCGACTGGCCGCGGCCGAGGAAGTTGCGCTCCGAAAAGTTGACCGCAACCGCAAACCCGGAATCATCGTTGTACGTGCCGCCGAACGACAGCAGCCCGGTCGGCTGCTCTTCCACCTCGACATCCACGATGATCTGATCGGAACTGGTGCCGGCGCGGGTGTCCACCGCTGCGGTCTGGAAGAACCCGAGCGCCCGGATTCGTTCGGCAGCGTTGCGGATCTCCCGCGGATTGAAGGGATCGCCCTCAACCGTCGTGAACTGGCGGCGAACGACCCTGTCCAACGTGGTCTGGTTGCCACGAATGTCGATGCGCTCCACGAAGATCCTGGGGCCTCGAACAAGCGCGAACTCAACGTCGAGCGAGAGATCGCGTTCGTTTCGGGTGATGCGCGGGTCCACGCGAAGGAAGTCGAATCCCTGCTGCAGGGCAAAACGCTCCAGGTGCGTGATCTGCTCGTCGATCAATGTCGGCGACCAAGTGCCACCAGAACGGATGCGCAGGGCGTCTTCGTATTCCTGAAGATCGGTATTTTCAAATTCGCTCGAAAGCGTGATCTCGCCCACCGAGTACTTCTGGCCCTCGCGAATTGTGAACGTCACGAATGTCGCGTCACGCTCGCGCGACAGTTCCGTAGACACGTCGAGAACCTGGATGTCGACGTAGCCGCGCGAACGGTAGAAATCGACGAGGAGTTGGCGGTCAAAGTCGACGCGCTCAGGAACGTAAGTGTCGCTGCCGATGATCGCGCGCAGAAAGCCGGCCTGCTTCGTGCTTATCGCCCTGCGCAGCCGACGATCCGAATAGGCCCTGTTGCCGACAAAGCTGATCCGTTCATTCTCGACCACCCTGCCCTCGCTGACCTCGAAAGCGAGGTCGACGCGGTTTTCCGAGCGGCGAATGATCTTTGGCGTCACGCGCGCGGCCAGCCTTGCGGCGGTGGCATAGGTGCTCGCGATCGCCGCGGCGTCCGCCTCCGCGACCGCGGGCGTGTAGACCCTGCGCGGTTCCGACGTGATGACCCCGAGAAGCACTTCGTCGGAAAGGCGACGGTTGCCCTCTATGGTCACGACGTTCACGGTCGGGCGCTCCAGCACCACGATCCTGAGGCCATTGCCCGTCGGAATGATTTCGGCGGTCTCGAAATGCCCCGAAGCCATGACGCTTTGAACGGCCCCGTTGATTTCGCTGTCGCTGAACGTGCGACCGGGGGTGAGGCCCGTAAAGTCAATGATCGATTCGGCCGGCAGACGGGCATTGCCCTCGACAACGATGCTGTCCACCCGAATCTGGGCTGCAACCGCCGTGCCGAATGATGCGAGCAGCACCGGCAAAAAGGCACATCTCAAAAAACAGGAAGCAATCCTGAACATTTTTTTCCCCAGGTCCAGCAGTCTTCGCCCGTCACTAGAGGGATTCTCCGGGGCTGTCAAAAGGTCGCGCGCAGTTCGCAGTTCCGAATCCCACGAAGCACCGTTGCCGTTGCCGTGACCCGATCAGGCAAATGCCGTTGCGCGTAAGCCTGGCGCTCCGACCACGTGACACGCCGGTGGCGGGCGATCCTTGGGTCCCGGACAGGATGGCATCTGCACGCAACTGAATCCGAACGAATCCAGGCACGACACAGGCGGGGGCCTCCGCAACGATCGAGAAATTCCGGCTCACTTCGGGATCTGTTGCACCGCGTGTGAAAGACCATTAGGAGATGGAACGGAGGCGACGCGTGACGTCGTCCCGGGGGTCATACCGACGGAGCGGCACGGGCGATGGAAGGCAGCGAGAACGGTCCAGTCTCCGCTCACAGCCATCTGCCGGCGGATCCGGAACTGCGCGTGAAGGCCTTGGAGGAAGTCCTTGTGCGCAAGGGGCTGGTCGAGCCGGCGGCCTTGGACGCAATCATCGACATGTACCAGAACCGCATCGGCCCACGGAACGGCGCTCGGGTCGTGGCGCGGGCATGGTCCGATCCGAACTTCCGAAGCGCCCTGCTCGCGGACGCCTCGGACGCAATTGCCGAAATGGGCTATGTGGGACGTCAGGGCGAGCACATCACTGCCGTCGAGAATACGCCGGACACGCACAACATCGTCGTTTGCACGCTCTGCTCCTGTTATCCTTGGCCGCTTCTTGGCATTCCGCCCGGCTGGTACAAGTCCGACGAATATCGCGCCCGCGCGGTTCGCGAGCCGCGCAAGGTGCTCGCGGAATTCGGCGTGACGCTTCCCAAGGGCAAGGCCGTTCGCGTCTGGGATTCGACTGCCGAGATGCGCTACATCGTCATTCCCGAACGCCCGCCCGGCAGCACGGGAATGGATCAGGAAGCGCTTGCCGAACTGGTTACCCGCGACAGCATGATCGGGACTGGCCTGCCGATGGAGCCGCAGCGGTGACCCGCGTTCACGACATGGGGGGCCGGTTCGGCTACGGAGCTGTCCGGCCGGATCCTGATGGAACCACCTTTGAGGAGTCCTGGCATGCGCGCGCACTTGCCCTGACGCTGGCGGCCGGAACCTTGGGCCGCTGGAACATAGACGTGTCTCGCCATGCGCGTGAACGGCTGCATCCGCGGGAGTACACGCGGTTTTCCTATTTCGAGAAGTGGCTGGCGGCACTGACGAATCTCCTCGTGGAGACCGGGGTTCTGGAAATCAGCGACCTGCTGCCTTGCGCCGGTGACCAGACTGCCCGGGCACCGTCTTCACATGCGCTGAAGGCAGAAGATGTGAACGCTCTTCTTGGCCGCGGATCGCCGACAACACGGGACTGTCAGGGATTGGCACGATTTTCCGTCGGAGATCCGGTCCGCGCGCATCGCCTGGCGGAGAACAGGCTGGTGCCGGGCGGCCACACACGGCTGCCAGCCTATGCGGCGGGAGCCCGCGGACGCGTGCTCCGACATCACGGCTTCCACGTTTTCCCCGACAGCAACGCCCATGGTCTCGGAGAAGCGCCGCAGCCACTCTACGCGGTCGCGTTTCCGGCGGCGGAACTTTGGGTCAACCCGGAGCATCCGCACGACGAGGTCGTTCTGGATCTCTGGGAATCCTATCTCGAGCCAATGCAATGACACCGGGTTCCGAGCCGGCTTTCGACGCACCGTGGCACGCACGCGTGTTCGCGCTGGCCGTTGCGGAGAACGAGGCAGATCGACTTTCCTGGCCCGACTGGACCGCACGGCTCGCAACGACCCTGCGCAATTGCGGGATTTCCCAATCACTGAACGGCGGGGACGACTATTTTCTCGCGTGGCTTGACACTCTTGAATCGATCCTCGTCGAAGAAGGCAGGATCGAGCACGGTGAAATTGAGATCGCAAAGGCTGAACTGGCCAAAGCCCATGCACTTGCTCCGCATGAACCACTGAATGTCCAGCATGCCGCAAATTCCGATTGACGCATTGGCGGCAAGATTCCCCGCCGCAGAGATGCGCGGCACTGACTGGACCAATGCGATCTTTCGCCACTGAAGCCCCTCGCATCTGGCTACTATCGGCGGACCGTGCGCCTGGACGGTGACGCAAGCGTCAGACGCGTGGCCGACATGATCCGCCGCCTCTGCCTGGGAGGGCCGTGGCGTCATGGGCAGACGATGTCGTTTCCAATCGCAAAAACCATGAGCGCGAGCAGAAGCATCAGTCCGCCCGTCATCAAGACCTTCGTCAGCCTGTCACCTGGCGGCCGGCCCGTCACGGCTTCCCACGCGTGAAAGACGAGATGGCCGCCGTCCAGCACCGGAATCGGAAAGAGATTGATGAGCCCGATCGCCGTGGAGAGCAGCGCGATGAACCAGACGAAAGTGAACCAGCCCTGGCTCGCGGCCTGCCCGGAAACCTCAGCGATCCCGATCGGGCCGGAAAGATTGCAGGTCGAAATGTCGCCGGCAACCATGTGATAGACACCTGAAAGCGACGAGCGGATGATGAACTGGACCTGGTCCAGCCCGTATGCGAGCGCCTCGCCCGGCATCGGCGTCACGATGGCAGGCTCGAACGCGAGTGCACCCGTCACGCCGATCAGCCAGCGCGTTTCGAAACCACCGTCTGGCGTTGGAAGGTCGAACTTGGTCGGCGTCAAGTTCACCGGGCGGTTGCCTCGGCCTTCACGCCAGACTTCAAGCCTTACCGACCCGCCATCTGACGCGGCGACCGCCTGGCGAAGCGCGTCAAAGTCGTGAATCTCCATGCCGTTCACGGATACAATGACGTCGCCCCGGGTCAGGCCTGCATCGGCGGCTGCGGAAGCCGGGGTCGTCGCGGAAACAATCGGAGGAAAGAGCCACGGACCTGGGACGTCGAGTTCCCGACCGTCCCGCAGAACCGTGTATGTCAGTTCCGGCGCGGCCTCGAGTTCGGCAGAAATCTCACCGAAACTGCCTGCCTCCGGAACCCGGGCGCCATTGACCGCCAGGATCACGTCGCCCCGGCGCAGATCATGCGCCTCCATGTCGGGAAGCGGATGCAGATCGTCAACGGTCACCGGATCGGCCGCTATGCCGCGAAACATGAACAAGGCCGCAAACAGGACGAAGGAAAGCGCGAAATTGAACGCCGGCCCTGCCACTACCGTGATCGTGCGTGCCCAAAGCGGCGCACCATGCATTGAGGCCCGGCGCTCTTTCGCATCCAGGGACGCCATGGCTTCGCTGTCCGGACTCGACGCTGCATCCTGGTCGCCAAGGAACTTGACGAATCCGCCGAGCGGCAGGATCGCGACCTGCCATCGCGTACCGTGCCTGTCGACGCGGCTCGCCAGCACCGGCCCGAATCCCAGGGAAAAGACTTCCGCCCGAATGCCGCTCCAGCGACCGACTATGTAATGGCCGAATTCATGGACGGCGATGATTGTCGACAACGCCACAAGAAACGCGGCAATCGTGAACGCCAGGTTTCCAAAACTCGGTATGAGTGCTGCGATTTCCAAGATGTACCGTCCTACCTGTCCATTGCGTCCATGGTTTCCCGGGCGCGTGCCCGCGCTGCCCGATCTGCCTCACGCACGGACTCGAGAGTCATCGTCGCCTTGGCATGATCTTCCACTGAAATATTCTCGATCTCCCGTTCGACAACCCTTGCCATGTCGGTGAACCTGATCCGGCCCTCCAGGAACCCGTCAAGCGCGGCCTCCTTGGAGCCATTGAAGGCGGCGCCGGCGTGTCCGCCTGCGGCCATGACCTCGCGGACCAGCACCAGCGCAGGAAAGCGTTCGGGTTCCGGAGCCTGGAAATGCAACTGGCCGATCCTTGCCAGGTCAAGCCGTTCCACCGGCAGTTGCGGCCGCTCGGGATGGTGCAGCGCATAGCCTATGGCATGGCGCATGTCTGGTGGCCCTACATGTGCCATGAGCGCGCCGTCACGAAAGCCGACAAGCGCATGAACCAGGCTCTCGCGGTGGATCAGGACTTCGATCTGCTCCGAGGAAAATCCAAAAAACTCCTTTGCTTCAATGAGTTCAAGGGCCTTGTTAAACATGGATGCGCTGTCGATCGTGATCCGCTGTCCCATGGGCCAGTTCGGATGGCTCGCGGCCTGTTCCGGCGTTGCCTCAGAGAGCGCCTCGAGCGGCCAGTCGCGGAACGCGCCCCCCGACGCAGTGATTATCACGCGTTCAACCGCTTGCAGCTTCTCCCCGTTCAGCGCCTGGAAGATCGCCGAATGCTCGCTGTCGACGGGTATGATCCTTGCACCGTTGCGCCGGGCGGTGTCGATCATGAGCGGGCCGGCGGCAACCAGGCTCTCCTTGTTGGCGAGTGCAAGTGTCGCGCCCTGTTCGAGGGCGCGAAGTCCCGGTGGCAGGCCGGCGAAGCCGACGATGGCCGACATGATCCAGTCTGCCGGGCGCGCTGCCGCATCAATCAGGGCCTGCTCTCCTGCGGCAGCTTCCACGCCAGAGCCGCCCAGCGCGTCGCGAAGACTCCCGAGAAGGTCGTCACAAGCCGTGACGGCGATCTCTGCATTGAATTCCATCGCAGCGGCCGCGAGGCTCTTGATGTTGCGGCCGCCGGTGAGGGCCACAATCCGATACGCTTCCGGCTCTTGCCGGACTATCCCCAGCGTGTTTGCCCCGATCG
>VXPN01000125.1 GCA_009839535.1 Boseongicola sp. SB0662_bin_57
TCCCTTCCATCACGCGTGCCACGAGCGAATGCACCGGCGCGATGTCGACTGCAACCCTTGGCACGTCAGCCGCGGCAGTGCCGCCCGTAAAGGCAGCCGTGACATAGAGAGGAAGTAGCTTTCTGGACATCGGATTCTCCATGTGATAATGTAACATTGGAAGCCACATACCTGACATGAAATAACATGACAAGAGACACGCGGCACGCACCCGCCAAAGGCCCCGCCCTGGTGGGATTTCAGGAGCATGATCACGATGCCTGCGTCGGCGGGGCCTTGGCCGCCGCCGAGGCACTCTGTGAAAGGGAAGGTCTGCGCCTGACGCCTGTGCGTCGGAAGGTGCTG
Source organism: Boseongicola sp. SB0662_bin_57 (assembly GCA_009839535.1). GTDB lineage: Bacteria > Pseudomonadota > Alphaproteobacteria > Rhodobacterales > Rhodobacteraceae > JAJEFO01. Next base: position 346 of record VXPN01000125.1, read on the forward strand.
GAACTGCTGCTCCAGGAACACCGGGCGCTTGGGGCCTACGCAATCCTCGACATGCTGCGCGAGGCGGGATTCGGATCACAGCCGCCAGTCGCCTATCGTGCACTCGACTTCCTTGCCGAGCATGGATTCGTGCACAGGATCGAGCGCCTGAACGCATACGTTGCCTGCGCGCATCCCGAGAAGGCCCATTCGCCCGCATTCATGGTATGCCGGCTCTGCGAGACCGTGGCCGAGACGCATTCGGCCCCTGAAAGAGGCGCGCTTGGCGCTGCGGCGCGCGCGGCCGGGTTTCGGATCGAGAGAACCGTCATTGAGGCCGAGGGGGTTTGCCCGGCATGCGCAGGCCAGGCCGCGTCATGAGCCTGATCAACGTTGAGAACCTGAGCGTCCGCTATGGTGCCAACACCGTGCTGCGCCATGTCGGCCTGACGGTGGAACCTGGCGAGATCGTCACCATAGTCGGCCCGAACGGATCAGGCAAGACAAGCCTCTTTCGGGCCATCATTGGCGCGACCGAGCCAGCCGCGGGACGGGTCACGCTAAAGCCAGGCCTCAGGATCGGGTATGTGCCGCAACGCCTGCACATCGACCCGACGCTTCCGATCACAGTGGGGCGCTTCATGCGCCTGGGCGATCGTGTGCGCCGTCAGGACTGCGTGACGGCGCTGGATGCGGCCGGTGTCCCGGACATGTTGAAGCGGCAGATGTCACAACTGTCAGGCGGCCAGTTTCAGCGCGTGCTGCTGGCGCGGGCCTTGATCGCCCGGCCCGAGATCCTGCTTCTGGACGAAGCGACCCAAGGCCTGGATCAGCCTGGCTCTGCCGCCTTTTACCGGCAGATCGAAACGGTTCGCGCTGAAACTGGCTGCGCCGTGTTGATGATCAGCCACGAGCTGCATGTCGTCATGAGTGCGTCGGATCGGGTGGTTTGTCTCAACGGCCATGTTTGTTGCGAGGGCACGCCGGCAGTCGTAGCCTCGGCCCCGGAGTACCGGGCGCTGTTCGGAACCGGCACCGGAGGGGCACTGGCGCTCTATCGGCACGACCACGATCACGACCACAGCCACGATCACATGCATGGCCAAGAGGCGGCGGAGTGATGCTCGACGACTTCATGGTCCGGGCGACGCTCGCCGGTGTCGGTGTGGCCTTCGCGGCGGCCCCGCTTGGCTGCTTCGTTGTCTGGCGGCGGATGGCGTATTTCGGCGATGCGACAGCCCATGCGGCGATGCTCGGCGTCGCCCTGTCCTTGGCGATGCAGATGTCAATCTTTCTCGGAGCGGTGATGGTGGCGCTTGCCATGGCTGCAACCGTGAACTTGTTGACGGGACGCGGCTATGCGATGGACACGGTCCTCGGTGTGCTGGCCCATTCCGCATTGGCATTCGGGCTCGTCGCGGTCTCCTTCCTTTCCGGCATTCGCATCGACCTGATGGCGTATCTCTTCGGTGACCTCCTGGCCGTGTCACGGGGCGATCTTTTGGTCATTTGGGGCGGGGCGGCGCTCGTGGTCGCCCTGATCGCCTCGCGCTGGCAGGCGTTGCTGACGGCCACCCTGAACGAGGAGCTTGCCTATTCGAGTGGACTTGATCCAAGGCGGGAACAGCTGATCCTGACCCTTTCCCTGGCGATCACCGTGGCCGTCGCGATCAAGGTTGTGGGCGTGCTTCTGATCGCCGCCATGCTGATCATTCCCGCCGCTGCGGCCCGCAGCCTCGCCCGGACGCCCGAATCCATGGCGATTTTTGCCGCCGCAATCGGCGGCATCTCGGCAGTGGCCGGCCTGCGCGCCGCATACGCATTTGACACGCCGGCGGGCCCGTCCATCGTCTGCGTTGCCGCCTCGCTGTTCGCCGGTTTCGGCATCCTAGGCTGGTGCAGGCGACACGGCATGTAGGCGCATGACAGGACCGCCCTCGAGAACCGGACAACCGCATCCTCTCCGGCCGGGCGTTCGCGAAAGGCAGGTCCGGCAATCCGCAAGCCCGGCATCCGCGTCGGTCGGCGTCAGGGTTCCATCGCCTCGAGGTCGTCGATGAAGCCGGAAATCATGTCGAGACCCTTGTTCCAGAATGCGGGATCTCCGGCATCAAGGCCGAAGGGCGCAAGAAGCTCCTTGTGGTGCATTGAACCTCCCGCCTTCAACATCTCGAAGTACTTTTCCTGAAACGCCGGATCGCCTTCCTCGTGGACCGCATAGAGCGCGTTGACCAATCCGTCGCCGAACGCGTAGGCATAGACGTAGAAGGGCGAATGCACGAAATGCGGGACATAGGTCCAGAACGTCTCGTAGCCCTCCATGAACGCGAACGCGGGTCCGAGGCTCTCCGTCTGAACGCTCATCCAGAGGTCGCCAAGATCTCCGGGTGTCAGTTCACCCCCGCGGCGCGCCTCGTGCAGCTTGCATTCGAAGTCGTAGAACGCGATCTGCCGGACGACCGTGTTGATCATGTCCTCGACCTTGCCCGCCAGCAGCACTTTTCTCTCGTCGGCCGAAGGCGCCTCGGACAGGAGCCGCCGGAATGTCAGCATCTCGCCGAACACGCTCGCCGTCTCGGCAAGCGTCAGCGGAGTCGAGGACAGGAGCTGTCCCTGCCCAGCCGCCAGGCGCTGGTGCACTCCGTGACCCAGTTCATGTGCGAGCGTCATCACGTCGCGCGGTTTTCCAAGGTAGTTCAGCATCACGTAAGGGTGCACGTCGACCACGGTCGGATGGGCGAAGGCGCCAGGCGCCTTTCCCGGCTTGACAGGCGCATCGATCCAGCCGTTCCCGAAAAACGGCTCCGCAAGCCTGGCCATCTCCGGGTCAAAGTCGCCGTAGGCCGCCAGCACCGTGTCACGCGCCTCCGCCCAAGTGACGGTTCGGTCCGACTCCATGGGCAGTGGCGCATTCCGGTCCCAGACCTCAAGTGCATCGAGTCCCATCCAGCGTGACTTGAGCTTGTAGTAACGGTGGCTGAGCTTCGGATATGCCGCCACGACGGCGTCCCGAAGCGCATTGACGACTTCCGGCTCCACGTCGTTGGACAGATGCCGGCTCGTCTGCGGCGTTGGCATCTTGCGCCAGCGATCCACGATCTCCTTTTCCTTGGCGAGCGTGTTGTGCACCCGGGCGAAAAGCTTGACGTTTTCGCCGAAGACCCGCGCGAGTTCCCGTGCGGCGGCTTCGCGAAGGTCGCGATCCTTGTCCGTCAGATGGTTCAAGGTCGCTTCAAGGTTCTTTTCCTCGCCGTTCACGCTGAACGAGAGCCCCGCGACGGTCTCGTCGAAGAGCCTGTTCCAGGCCGTCGCGCCCACCGTCGACTGGTCGTGCAGGAACTTCTCCAGTTCGTCGGAAAGCTGGTACGGGCGCATGGCCCGCATCCGGTCGAAAACGGGCTTGTAGCGAGCAAGATCCCCGTCCCTGGCGAACCAGCCATCAAGGACATCGTCGTCTATCCGGTTGATCTCAAGCGAGAGGAAGACGAGCGAAGTCGTGGCAACGGTGATCCTGTCCTGAGCATCCGACAGGAACTTGGCGCGGTCAGCGTCAGTGGTGCTCTGGTAGTATCTCAACCCGGCGAAGGACATGATCCGACCAGCTGTCAAATCGATCTCCTCGTAGCTCAGGATGCAGTTGCGCATGGCCGCGGCGTCAAGGTCCTGAAGCTTGCCCTCGTAATCGGCAGCGAATTCGGCGCAGCTCGCCTCCAGGCGCTCCATGTCCCTTGCGAATTCGGGCGCATCCGGCCCGGAATACAGATCTGAAAGATCCCATTCCGGCAGGTCGCCGAGGGAGACGGGCGCGGCGGAATCCGGCGCTGTCGAAGGCTTGGAATTCATTTCCATGAGATGGTTGTCCTTTCCGGTTTGCCAACGACCTAGCGATGCAATGCGCGCAATTCAAGAAAGGCGGCGGTCCGGGAGGTGGAGCCGTTCAGCGACAGGCAAGAGGAAGCTGCGGCGTGCCGCCTCCGCTTCGGGTACAGCCTCGAACGGATGCAATGCGACCAGTGCAGCGACCAGGGCGTCCGGGCCGGTTCCGGCGCGGTGGAACGCGGCGACCGGTCAGGTTCCGCTCCAGGCATCCCTGCACCCGGAGCGAGAAGCCAACGCCATGTGTGCGCCCAGGAGCCGAATCATTGCGTCCGGCGGCACGGATTTCCTCGACCGGCAGGCGAGGAAGGCTGCCGGCGCCTGGACAGCCATGTTGATTCCTGGCTGGAATTTCATGTTGCAAAACTCTGCGTCGCGCCGGAATTTCCTGGATGCTCCGAAATCCGTTCCGCTCAATTCACGACAATCCACTTCGAGAGGCTTCAGCCATTGGTCCTGAGTCCTTTCCATCCATGAATGTCGCAAGCAGATCAGGAACCGGCGGCACGACCAGGCCAGGTCCGGACGGCAGATCTACGCGGCCATTCCGGACGGTGATGATGTCGCCACAGAGATCGGTTCGAAGGGTATTCTCGTTGACGTCAACTTCACAAGATGAGGTCTTGGCAAGGACCGCAGTGATCGAGAGGGCCGCGACCTGACCGACGGCGGTGCCCATGAAATGCGGCCAGAGGCACGCACCCTGAGGCATCGCACGCGCCAGGTCCAAGGCGCCTGTCACACCGCCCCATTTTGCAACGTCCGGCTGCAGGATCCTTAGCCCGACATTCGCCATCGCGCAGAAGCTATCGATCCCGTAGATGTTCTCGCCGCCCGCAAGAGGGATGTCCGTGGACGAGGCAAGCTCCTCCCAGTCAGCCAGTGGCGCGTTCGCTGGCAGCGGCTCTTCCGCGAAATAGGGTGAAAGGTCCTCCAAATTGCCAAGCTGGCTCCTCGCCGTCTCAAGTGTCCACGACTGGTTGCTGTCAACCATGATGTGCGATCCGTTCGGGCACAATCCCGCGGCCCGTTTCACAATTTCGCGGTTGCCGTGTTCTTCAAATCCTATCTTCAGCTTGAAATGGGTTTGCCCGAGTGACGCGTGATGCGGGATCAGGCGCTCCAAGTCTTCCGCGTTGATCGAGGTCGCGTAAGACTGAGCGGACGCCTCGGAAAGTCCCATGAACTCGGCAAAGGATCGACCCGCCCTGCGCAGCGCGAGGTCCCAGAGGGCTGTATCGATGCCGGCAAGTATGTGCGAGAAGACCTCGATCTGTCCGACATGAAGAAAGTAGATCGACAGCTGATCGCAAAGAAGTGCGCCTATCTCCCGGGGTTCGACAAACCGTGCGCCACGCAGGTGCGGCGCCACGACGTCCTCGATGATGTGCGCCTTGTGCAGATTGGCGCGTGGCGGGAAATTTGCCCAGACCTCGCCCCAGCCAGAGCAGCCGTCGACGTCCCTGATCCGGACCAGCAAAGCGGGTCGCGTGGGCATCAGGCCGAGCGCCATCTTTGGCGACACGCCGCCCCTTGCCCTGATCGGGAAGACGTCGATGCTCGCCAGAGTTATGTCGTGCCGAAACGCCAAAGCCTACGACGCCACGCAGGCCGAATGCCCGGAAGTGCAGAAATTCACCGCCGTCGGTCCGGCCGAACAGGCCCCGACACCGGAATTCTTGATCCCGACGAATGGCATGTTGCTGTCCGGCGCCGTGCCGCGGTTGACGTGGATCATGCCGTTCTGACTCTTGGCGAGGAAGCGCTGGATCAGGTCGTTGCGGTTGGAGAAGAGCGCGGAGGTCAGGCCAAACTCGGTGCCGTTCAGCATTCCCATCGCCTGATCGAAGGTGTCGCATTCCAGAACGGGCAGGACAGGACCGAAGATCTCTTCCTGGCTCGCGATTGACTCGTGCTGCACGTCGCCAAGGATGGTCGGGCGACAGCAGTAGCCGTCGTCGGGCCGATTTGGCGCGAACCCACCGGCCAGGGGATTTGCGCCCTCGCTGATGGCACGTTCGGTCGTGGCACAGGCTTCCGCCCAGTGCGGAAGGTTGCAGAGCGGACCAAGGTCGTTGTCGGCCTCAAGCCCAGGTCCCAATCTCATTGCGTTCGCACTTGCTGTCAGGAGCTCCGTGGTCTCAGCGGCCAGATCCTTGTGAACGAGGACGCAGCCGATCGCCGTGCAACGCTGGCCAGCGGTCATGAAGGCCATGCCGAGGATCTGGGCGACTGCGCCATCCAGATCGTCGGTGTCGTTCAGGATAGCGCCGTTCTTTCCGCCCAGTTCCAATTGTGCCGGGATGAGATTCTTCGCCGCTGCGGCATGGATCGGCCTGCCAGTCGGCGCCGAGCCCATGAAGCTGACGCCATGCACCTCGCCCCTCGAGACGGCCTCGCTCAATGCACGGCCCGAGACCATGACCACCTGAACGAGGTTGTCGGGGAAGAACTCCCTGAAGATTTCGGCGAGGAGAAAACTGGCGGCCGGAGTGAATTGGGAGGGTTTCATCACGACGGCGTTCCCGAACGCCAGCGCCGGGCATAGGGGCCTTCGCCGAATCCGCATTCGTACCTGCAGGCCACGCTTATCCCTTCCGTTTCACGACATCGCGGGCCGCTTCCGCGATGGCCGGCGCGTCGAGCCCGAACTTGCTCATCAGGTATGGCGACGTGCCGCCTTCACAGAAACGATCGTGGACGCCGACGCGCCGGAAGGGCAAGCCGATCCCGGCGTCGGCCAGCACTTCGGCCACGGCCGAGCCTAGACCGCCGATGATGCTGTGGTTTTCCGCCGTGACGACGGCGCCTGAGGTTCCTGCGCGTTCAACGATCAGCGCTTTGTCAATCGGCTTGAGCGAGGCCATGTCGACGACGCCCGCCTCGATTCCTTCACATGAGAGAGCGTCCGCCGCACCTAGTGCCTCTGTCACGCAGAGCCCCGCAGCAATGATCGTGAGATCGCCACCCTCGCGACGGATGACGCCCTTGCCGATCTCCAGCGACTGCGGCTCGAAGGGCGGTGGAGTCGTCTCTGGCCGTTTCATCCGCAGATAGGCCGGCCCGTCCCAATCCAGCGCCAACCTGACCATGGCGGCGTGATATTCCGGCCCGGAGGGCTCGAAAATCGCCATGTTGGGCACCGCGCGAAGGATCGCCACGTCCTCGATGGCCTGGTGCGAAACGCCGAGGAGCGTGGCCACCCCGGGCAGGAACCCGACGATCTTCACGGGCAGGTTCGGATAGGCCGCCTGCATCGTGATCTGGTCGAGCACGCGCTTGGTGATGAAGGCGCAGAACGAATGACAAAAGGGGATTTCGCCCGAGCGTGCCATGCCGCCGGCCATGCCGATCATGTTTGCCTCGGCGATGCCTACATTGTGGAACCGCTCGGGCAGCTCGTCGCGGAACCGGTCGGTTTCCGTTGGCGGCACGAGGTCGGCACAAAGGGCAACGATGCGCTCATCGGCCTTGGCGGCCTCGATCAGCGCGTCGCCGTAGGACCGAGGCAAGGGCTTGAAGGACCGGTTGATGAAATCCGCAGCTTCGAGCTTGGTCAGGGTCTCGGCCATGACAGTTCATTCGCCCTTTTCGATTCTGCAGACGTTGTCTCCTACCGGGACATCGTCCCCTTCATCCGCGAGATGTTCCAGCATCGTGCCGCTGCAAGGCGCCTCGTATTCGTTCGTGACCTTCTCGGTTTCGACTTCGTAGAGGATGTCGCCTTCCTTGAAGCTCTCGCCCGGATGGACCTTCCACGCGACAAGGGTGCCTTCTTCCATGTTCATGCCGATCCGCGGCATTTTCAGTGCGACTTTCATTGCTCAGACCCCTTCTGCAGCAGCTATGCCGAGAAGCCGGCGCACGGCTTCCGAGATGCTGGCCACGTTCGGCAGGAGCGCCTTTTCCAGCGGCGGCGAATAGGGCAGCGCCACATCGGGGACCGTGACGCGCCGGATCGGCGCCTTGAGGGCATCGAAGCACTGGTCGGCACAGATCGCCGCGATGTGGGATGCCGCGGAGCACATGTCGCGCGCCTCGTCGACGACGACCAGTCGGCCGGTCTTGCGGACGGATTCAAGAATCATCGCGCTGTCCAGCGGCACGACGGTGCGAGGATCGATCAGCTCGACGCCGACCCCGGACTTGGCCAATTCCTGCGCCGCGCGCATTGCCGGCCGCACCATGGCGCCAATGGCCACGACCGTGACGTCATCCCCTTCCTGAACGGTCGAGGCCTTGCCGAGCTCGATGACGTGATCGCCTTCGGGCACCTCGCCCTGTTCACCGCCGCGCCCGGCCGCCTGCAGGAACATCACCGGATTTGGATCATGAATTGCCGAGCGCAGCAGACCCATGGCGTCGGCGGGCGTCGCCGGAAGGGCAACCTTGATCCCGCCCAGATTCATGATCATCGGATGCATCGCGTCGGAATGCTGCGCCGCAGCCGATCGACCGCCGCCGAAGACTCCCATGTAGACGATGGGCAGGGCGATCTGCCCGGCCGTCATGTAACGCAGCTTGCTGGCCTGGTTGGCAATGCTGTCAAAGCCGGTGTACATGAAGTTGCCGAACATCATGTGGCAAACCACCTTGTATCCGGCCGCGGCGGCACCCACGGCCATGCCGCTCATTACCGTTTCGGAGATCGGCATGTTGCGGACACGGTGGGCTCCGTGCTTGTCCTTCAGCCCGCGCGTGTCGCCAAACAGGCTGATTTCGACATCCTCGCCGAACACCACGACCTTCGGGTCCTTGGCCATTTCGCCATCAAGCGCTTCATTGATGGCCTGGATCATGCGTTTCTTTGCCATGTCGCGGATCCCCTTTCAGGCGAACATGTAGTTGGTGCCCTGCATCGCAGGGTCGGGATAAGGCGACCCTTCGGCGAATTGCACCGCCTCGGTCACTTCGGCGGCGATCTCCGCCTCGATCCGGTCAAGATCTGCCTGACTTGCTTGCCCGGCGTCCATGACACGCTTGGCAAAGGCCGGGATCGGGTCGCGGGCGATCCATTCGGCAACCTCTTCATCCGACCGGTATTTCGACCCGAGGAACGACGCCTCGGCCTCGACGTGGCCGCGTTGCCGATAGGTACGTGCTTCGATCAAGGACGGTCCGTTGCCGGCTCGCGCTTGCTTGATGGCCCGTGCAGCGCATTGGTGGACGGCGATCAAGTCGTTGCCATCCACCGTCTCATGCGCAGCGCCGTAGGGCTTGGCCCGGTCGACGATATTGCCCGCAGTCACCGTCGAGGACGGGGAGAACTCGGAAAATCCGTTGTTTTCGCACACGAAAATCACCGGCAGCTTCCAGAGGACGGCCACGTTCAGGGCCTCGCACAAGACTCCCTGGTTCGCCGCGCCATCGCCGAAGAAGGCAATGCCTACGGCTCCCTTGCCGTCCATCTGCGCAGCCCAGGCCGCACCGGTGATGATCGAGATTCCTGCACCGACGATGCCATTCGCACCGATGATTCCCTTTGAGAAATCCGCCACATGCATGGACCCTCCATGTCCCTTGCACATGCCGGTCTCGCGACCGTAGATCTCCGCCATCAGCAACTTGCTGTCTCCGCCCTTTGCCAGGTAGTGGCCGTGCCCGCGGTGGGTCGAGGCAATCCAGTCGTCGTCCGTCAGTTGTGAACAGAAGCCGACGCCGACCGCCTCCTGCCCGATGTAGAGGTGCACGGCGCCGGGTATGTTTCCCGCCTTGGCGTCGTCGCCGATCCGCTCTTCAATCCGACGAATTCGCAGCATGTCCCGGTAGAACCCGAGCATCTGCTCGTCCGAGAAGTTGACGTCTGATGGGGCAACGCTCATTTCGAGAAGTCCTCCGTGTTGATCTGCCGACATGTCGTGGCGCGGACTGCAAAGGGCGTCGCCCGCAGCGTGCATCGGAAGCCGTGACGTCCACGCATTCGGCGTTCCGGATTTCGGAATTCAGGCATTTGCGATTCCTCCGTCGACATTGATCACCTGACCCGTGATGTAGGACGCACCGTCGGACAGAAGAAACGCGATCACTGCTGCCACGTCCTCGGGCGTGCCCAGCCGGCCGAGCGGGATGGTCGACAGAAGGGCGCTGCGCCCGCGTCGTTCGA
>VXPN01000292.1 GCA_009839535.1 Boseongicola sp. SB0662_bin_57
ATCCGTACCATTCGTCTCGTGAATGAACGAGAAAGTTGAAGATGTGCTCGGAATCGTAGGTCTGGACGCCCCAGCCGAGCAGGTAGAAGTCGGTCTTAAGGTTGCTGATCAGCGGGAAGTGCTGGGCCTTCGGCAGCGCTTCCATGGCAACCGCGATTCCGATCTGCGCCAGCATCCCGACCGCAGCCCGGCAGATGGCCTCGTCGTTGATGTAGCGGTCGTTCGGGCAGTTGAGCCGGATGGAGAACCCGTTGCCGTAACCGGCCTCTGCCATGAGCGCCTTCGCGGTCGCGATGTCAGGCTCCGGCACCTGGTCGAGCGCTTCCGTCCAGCCGTTGACGAAGGGTGGCATGATGACTCCCGTCGGCCGGGACTGGTCGCGCATCACGATCTTCCTTATGGCGTCCCGGTTGATCGCGATGTTGATTGCCTGCCGCACCCGGATGTCTGCGAACGGGTTCTTGCCGTCGACATTGTCCGTGGCCAGGTCGTCATCGCCGACATTCATCCCGAAGAAGATCACGCGGTTCTGCAGGGCGGCTCGAACGTCAAGACCGTCGCTGCCTGCGACTCGCGCGATGTCCTGAACCGGGACATCCTGGATGAAGTCCACCTCGCCGGACAGCAACGCGGCGACACGGGTGGCGCCGTTCATGATCGGCGTGTAGACGATTCCTGTCACCTCCATCGGGAATTCGTCCTTGCCCCAGTAGTCCTCGTTGATCGTGAGCACGGTCCTGGTGTCGGGCTCGCGGCTGACGAGCTTGTATGGGCCGGTTCCGTTGGCGTTCCTGGCGGCGTAGGTGTTCTCGCCGCCCCCGTAGTCCTGCACCTTCACTGCGTTGTTCGCCTGGGCCCAGCCCTTGTCGAGGATGAAGATGTTGGTGAGGTTGGCCGGCATGATCGGGTTTGGTCCGTCGGTCACGATCTCGAACACGTGCTTGCCGCGCGCGCGCACCTCCTTGACCGAAGCGAGAAGCGTCTTGAAGTCGCTTTCCGGAGTCATGGCGCGGTTGAACGAGAAGACCGCGTCCTCGCTGTCGAACTCTGCGCCGTCGTGGAACTTCACCCCTTCGCGCAGCTTGAAGATCCAGACGTTCGGATCGCTTTCGGAAGGGCCCCATTCGGTTGCCAGTGCCGGAACGATCTTGCTGGTCATGTCCCGGAGGACCAATGGTTCCATGATCTGGTGCGCCAGCGCGGAAGTCGGGCCCTCGTTCTGTGCGTGCGGGTCGAGCGTCAGCGAGTCGCCTGCACGCGCCCAGCGCAGCGTTTCGGCATCTGCGTCCAGCGCTGTCGCCGTCAGCAGCGCGGCGGCCATGGTCAGGCATTCGATCCGCATGAGCTTTCCTACCTGTTCAGCGGATTGATCAAAAGGGGCGCGCATGAAATCGGTGACGGGACTCTTGCTGCGGCGCGACGGGAATTTCGGCCATGCGGGGCGCTCTCGGAAGAATCCGGAAAGTCGACTGCCGGCGCCGTGCTGCGCCGCCTAATCCTGGTTCGGCATCCGGTGCCGGCGTCGACTTCCGGACTTGCAGGCGACCTGCGTCGCCGGCCGACAGTCGCCCGGGCTACTCGCTGTTGTGTTCCCGGATCTTGTCGGCCGCGTCCTTGTCGTAGGCGACTCCCTTTTCGTCGAAGAGCTGGTCCAGTTCGCCCGAAAGGGTCATCTCGGTGATGATGTCGCAGCCGCCGACGAACTCGCCCTTGACATAAAGCTGCGGAATCGTCGGCCAGTCCGAGAAGTCCTTGATGCCCTGCCGAATCCTTTCATCGGCGAGGACGTTCACGTCCCTGAACTCGACGCCCATGAAATTCAGCACGCCGGCCACGCGGCTCGAAAACCCGCATTGCGGCATCGCCTTGGTGCCTTTCATGAAGAGCACCACGTCATTGGCGTCGACGGTATCCTTGATCTGTTCCTGCGCAGTCATCTCAATCTCTCTGAACTCGCGGCCATGTTCCCGACAGATAGTCCGCGATTGCCTGAATTGCAAAGCGTCCGAGGCGTCTCCCGGGATGACTGCCGCCGCAGCCGGCTATTCCGGGGCCCTGGTGGTCAGCGCCAGCGCGTGCAGCTCGCCGTCCGGCCCGTCCATTCTGCCCTTCAGCGCGGCGTAGACCGCGCGCTGCTGCTCAACGCGATTCATGCCGCGAAAGCTCTCGTCGATCACCATCGCCGACATATGGACACCGTCATCGCCGCCGATCTGTATCGTGGCGTTCGGGAAGCGCTCTCGCAGGAGCGCCTCGATTTCGTGAGCCTGCATCGGCATGGGTCTTTCCCCCGCAATGTCTGCCGCGAATCTAGGGTGCAAGAGCAGGCCCTGCAAGCTGCACGTTGCAATCAGGCTCGCGAACTCTCCGTTCACTCCAGCCGGCACACGGGAAGCGAGGGTCGCCGCAGGCTTAAAATTGGGTTTGCGTTTTTGCCTTGCTCGCTTGAGACATACGCAGGTGATTCCGGAGGCTTTCGAATTTCTGCGGGGACTGGCCACGTGACTCCTGGCTCCATCCGACTCGGCGTTGACATCGGCGGGACCTTTACCGACATCGTGCTGGAGCGCGATGGCGAGCAGTTCCTGGCGAAGGTCCTTACCACCTATGCGGCCCCCGAGGACGCGATCGTTGACGGCATGCATCAGGCATGCTGCAAGGCCGGGATTCACCCTGGCGACATCGAGCAGGTCATTCATGGCACGACGCTGGCCACCAATGCCCTCATCGAGCGTCGGGGCGCGAAGACGGCGCTGATCACGACCGAGGGATTTCGTGACGTCGTCGAAATGCGCACCGAATCGCGGTTCGAGCAATATGACCTGAACCTGAACCTGCCCGAGCCGCTTGCGCCACGGCACATGAGATTCACCGTGCTCGAGCGTGTGAGCGCGGCAGGTGACGTGCTGGCCGCACTGAACCGGGACGAAATCGAGGCCACGGTTGACCGGATCGCCGAGGCCGGCTTCGAGAGCGTCGCCGTCGGCTTCATCCACTCCTATGTCAACGACGCGCATGAGGTGATGGTGCGAGAGGTCCTGGCCGAACGGATGCCGGATGCCATGGTATCTCTCTCTTCCGAGGTCAGCCCGCAGATGCGGGAATACGAGCGTTTCAACACCGTGCTGGCCAATGCCTACATCAAGCCGCTCATGAACTCCTATCTCGGCCGCCTCGAAGACCGTCTCAGGACGGAAGGCATGCGCTGCGACATCTTCCTGATGCACTCCGGCGGCGGGATCATCTCGCTGGAGAATGCCGCCGAGTTTCCCGTCCGCCTGGTCGAATCCGGACCGGCTGGCGGTGCGGTCTACGCTGCGCATGTCGCGGCATGCCGGGGAATCCGGAAGGTGCTGAGCTTCGACATGGGCGGCACCACCGCGAAGATATGTCTCATCAAGGACCAGACACCGAGGACATCCCGGGTCTTCGAGGTTGCCCGTACCTACCGGTTCAAGAAGGGTTCGGGCATGCCGATCTCGATTCCCGTGATTGACATGGTCGAGATCGGGGCCGGAGGCGGCAGCCTCGCCCGCGTGGATGCAATGCGACAGATCCGCGTCGGGCCGGAAAGCGCCGGCTCGGAACCGGGACCGGCGTGCTACGGCCGCGGCGGCGAGCGTCCCGGCGTGACGGACGCGGATCTGGTGCTGGGCAGGATAGACCCGGACAACTTTGCCGGCGGATCAATCACGCTTCGGCCTGGCCTTTCGGAAGCGGCGCTCGAGACTCATGTGGGCGATGCGCTTGGCATGGCGCTGGACGAGGCCGCCCTCTGCGTGTCGGAAGTCGTGGACGAGAGCATGGCGAACGCGGCACGCGTTCATGCCGTGGAGAATGGCGAAGACCTGAGCGAGTACACGATGATCGCGTTCGGCGGCGCTGCGCCCCTGCATGCCGGTCGCGTGGCAGGGAAACTTGGCATAGAGAGGCTGATCGTGCCGCCCGCCGCAAGCGTCGGCTCGGCGATCGGGTTCCTGCGCGCGCCGTTCAGCTTCGAGGCCAACCGTTCGATCTACATGAGGCTCTCGGATTTCGATCCGGCACGGGGCAAGGATCTGTTCGCCGAGCTGGAGAAGGACGCGACCGGTTTCGTCCGGACCTGCGATGCAGCCAGCGAGATCATCTCCGAGTTCAAGGTGTACATGCGATATTCCGGGCAGGGTTGGGAGATACCGATCCGGCTGTCCCGGGAGCAGGCAAGAGAGCCGGATGCGGCGACATTCCTGAAACGCTTCGAGGAGGACTACACGAGACTCTTCGGGCGACCTGTTGCGGGGCTGGACGTGGAAGTCACGGTCTGGTCCGTCAAGGCATCGACGCCTGCGGAAGCGGTGGAGGCGGTGCGCCTGATGCCGCCAGGAAAGAAGGCAAGGGAGTCCGGAAGGCGGCACATCGTGGATCCCGCGAGCGGCAAGCGGAAGGATGCCGTCGCGGTCGACAGGAGCGCCATGTTGCCGGGAGAGCATGTCATCGGACCAGGGGCCATCACCGAGGGCGAGACGACGATCATCGTGCCGGTCGGCGGCAAGGCGGTCTGCCAGTCTGACGGCTGCATCGACGTCCAGGTGAAAGGGTAGCTCATGGAACCCTCGAACGTGTCCTTCCAGGTGATGTGGAACCGCCTGATTTCCGTTGTCGAGGAACAGGCGCAGGCCCTGGTGCGCACGGCCTTTTCCACAAGTGTCCGCGAGGCAGGCGATCTGTCGGCGGGCGTTTACGACGCGCAGGGCCGGATGCTGGCCCAGGCCGTGACCGGGACGCCCGGCCATGTGAACGCAATGGCGGATGCGGTGGCGCATTTCATTCGCAGGATCGGGCGGCAGGACATTTTCGAGGGCGACATCTACATCACCAACGATCCTTGGGAGGGAACCGGGCATCTGCACGACATCACGATGGTGACACCGTCCTTTCACGACCGCGTGCTCGTGGGCTTCCTCGCCTGCACGGCCCATATCGTCGACATCGGAGGGCGGGGCTTCGGCGCCGATGCCCACAGCGTCTACGAGGAAGGCCTGTACATTCCGATCATGAAGTTCGCGGAGCGTGGCGAGGTGGACGGAACTCTCCTGCGCATCGTGCGTGGCAACGTGCGTGAGCCGGATCAGCTGATCGGGGACATGTATGCGCTCGCCACCTGCAACGAGATCGGGCATCGTCGCCTCTCGGACATGATGGACGAGTTCCGGCTCGAGACCCTGGAAGGCATCGCCGGCTTCATCCTCGAGAACTCGCGCCGCGCGACCGTCGAGAGGATTGCCGCGCTGCCCCGCCAGGAGGCCAGCGGCTCGATGACGGTGGACGGCTTCGACACCCCGATCACCCTTGCGGTCAGGCTGTCAGTCAAGAGCGACCGGATCCTGGTCGATTTCGAGGGCACGAGCGGCGTTGACAAGAAGGGCATCAACTGCCCGTTCGTCTATGCAAAGGCATATGCCTGCTATGCCCTGAAGTGCGCCATTGCACCGGAAATCCCGAACAACCATGCATCGCTTGAGCCATTCGAGGTCGTGGCTCCGGAAGGCTCGATCGTGAACGCCGTGCGTCCGGCCCCCGTCGCGCTGCGGCACATCATCGGGCACTTCGTTCCGGACGCCGTCTATGGCGCCCTGGACAGGATCCTGCCCGGCGTCGTTCCTGCCGAAGGGGCTGGCTGCCTTTGCAATTTCCAGCTTTCGCTGCGGCCAGGCGCGGACGCACCCGCCTCGGCCGCCGCCCGGCGCGGGGAAGTGCTTACATTCAATTCCGGCGGTTCAGGAGCGCGTCCCGAACATGACGGGCTGAATGCCACCGCCTTTCCGTCCGGCGTCATGACCATGCCCGTCGAGGCAACCGAGCACACCGGTCCCGTGATCATTTGGCGGAAGGAGCTTCGCCCCGATTCCGGCGGGGCCGGCCGACAGCGGGGCGGCCTTGGCCAGTACATGGAAGTCGGCGCGACAGAGGGCCACGAATTCGACTTCCAGGCCATGTTCGATCGGATCCATCATCCGGCGCGCGGCCGCGAAGGGGGTCGGCCCGGCGCACCGACGACGATTGCCCGCGACGACGGCACTCCGATGCGCGGCAAGGGAAAGCAGTTCGTTCCGAACGGCCGCAAGGTGATGCTGGCATTTCCGGGAGGCGGTGGATACGGCGAGCCCGCGGACAGGGACCCGGCTCTCGTGAAGCGCGACCTTGCGCGAGGCTACATTTCCGCCGAGACCGCAGCACGTGACTACGGCCTTTCGGCTGAGGACATTGGGGCGGTCGAAGAGGCCGCACGCAAAGGGGAGGCCTTCTGAATGGCCGCGATCGCGGAGGCGCCGACGCATTCGACCTATGACGTCGTGATCGTCGGCGGGGCGATGATGGGGTCGTCCACTGCCTGGTTCCTGACCGAATGCCCGGACTTTGACGGCCGTGCTCTCGTGGTCGAGCGCGACATTACCTACGAAGCCTGCTCGACCACGCACACCAACTCCTGCATGCGCCAGCAGTTCTCGGAGGAACTGAACGTTCGGATCAGCCAGTTTGCGGCGGAGTTCGTGAAGAACTTCCGGGACTGCCTGGGGGGCGACGAGCGGGTGCCCGAGATCCTGCTGCGCAGCCACGGCTACATGTATCTCGCGGATACCGAGGGATTCGCCGACGTTCTTCGGGCAAATCTCGAGGTTCAGCGTGCGGCGGGCGCCGGGACTGTCCTGATGACCGCGGACGAAATCAAGGCGGCCTATCCGTTCTACAACGTCGACGACATCGTGCTTGGATCGATCAACCCGGTCGACGAGGGCTACTGGGACGGACCGACGGTTTTTGACTGGCTTCGTCGGAGCGCGCGCGAACGGGGCGTCGAGTATGTCGAGAACGAGGTGGTCGCAATGACACGCTCGCGCGGGCGCATCGAGAGCGTCACGCTGAATTCGGGCGAGGTGGTTGCCTGCGGGCAGGTCGTGAACGCGTCAGGGCCGCGCGCTTCGCGGACGGCGGCCATGGCCGGTCTCGAAGTGCCGGTCGAGCCGCGAAAGCGCTTCTCCTGGATATTTTCCGCCGAGAAGCCGCTTGAGCAGGAACTGCCGCTGACCATCGACCCGTCGGGCGTTCACGTGCGTGAAAACGGCGGCGGCACGTACCTGGCCGGCGGACATTCCGAACATGATCCTGCAGTGGATTGCGACGACTTCGCGATGGATCACTCCTTGTGGCAGGATCTCGTCTGGCCCGCATTGGCGACTCGCATTCCACGTTTCGAGGCCATCAAGGTCACGAGTGAATGGGCAGGTCACTACGCCTACAACACGTTTGACCAGAACGCGATCATGGGTCCTCATCCCGAGGTCGGCAACTTCATCTTCCTGAACGGCTTCTCGGGCCACGGGCTGCAGCAGTCGCCGGCAATGGGGCGCGGCACGGCGGAATGGCTGACATACGGGGAATACAGGGCGCTGGATCTGGCGCCTTTCAATTATGAGCGGATCGTGAAAAATGTCCCGATTGTGGAAAGGGCTGTGATCTGAATGGAATTGGAGCGAAACCGGTTCACGCACGCGATAGCGTCCGGCGAGAAGCAGGTCGGCCTCTGGATCACCTTGGGCAGCAATCTGGCTGCCGAGGTCGTGGCTCCCTCGGGCTATGACTGGGCGCTGATCGACACGGAGCACAGCCCCGGCGACTATTTCAGCGTTCTCGGCCAGTTGCAGGCGTTTGCGCCGTACGAAACGACACCGATCGTGCGCGTGGAATGGAACGACCCCGTGGCCGTGAAGCGGATGCTTGACATCGGCGCGCCGGGTCTCCTCTTCCCGATGATCCAGTCCGTTGACGAGGCGCGTCAGGCAGTCGCCGCGACCCGCTATCCGCCGCGTGGCGTACGAGGCGTTGCTGGTTCGACCCGTGCAACGAAGTTCGGGCGCGTGACGAATTATGTCCAGCGCGTCGAGGTCGAAACCACGGTGCTTCTCCAGCTGGAAACGCGTGCAGCGATGGAACAGGCTGCGGAAATCGCGCGGGTCGACGGCGTCTCCGGAATATTCTTCGGTCCCGCCGATATCGCGGCGGACATCGGCAGGCTGGGGCAGCCGATGGCGTCGGAAGTCTGGGAACTGGTCCGTGCGGCCGCCGGTGCCGTGCGGGAGGCAGGCAAGCCCGTTGGCACGCTGGTTCTGGATGCGCGGGTTGCCGCGGAACTCCTGAACGAGGGCTTCACTTTCGTTGCCTGTGGAACGGACACATCGGTCCTTGCGCGCGGCGCCGACGGGCTCCTTGCGGCCGTCAAGGATGGAATCGACTGAACTGGGAGGATGCGATGACCAGGACTGCCCTTATCACGGCCGGCGGCAGCGGAATGGGTGCGGACAGTGCCCGCGCCTTGGCCGCAAGCGGCTTCAACGTGGGGATTCTCTCCTCATCGGGAAAGGGGGAGGCTCTTGCGAAGGAGCTCGATGGCGTCGGCGTGACAGGCTCGAATCGCGAGGACGCCGACCTGCAGCGGCTTGTCGATGCCGCCATGAACGAGTGGGGCCGCATCGACGTGCTGGTGAACTCGGCTGGCCACGGGCCACGTGCGGCCATTCTTGAGCTGACGGACGGCGACTGGCACGAGGGAATGGAGGTCTACTTCCTGAGCGCAGTGCGTCCGACGCGGCTTGTGACTCCCGTCATGCAGGCCCAGGGTGGCGGCAGCATCATCAACATCTCGACATTTGCCGCGTTCGAGCCGAGCCCGGTGTTTCCGACAAGCGGCGTCATGCGGGCCGGCCTGGCCTCGTTCTGCAAGCTTTTCTCCGACAGGTATGCGGCGGAGAACATCCGCATGAACAATGTCCTGCCGGGATTCATCGACAGTCTGCCCGAAAAGGACGAGTTTCGGGAGAAGATCCCGATGGGGCGCTACGGAAAGTCGCTCACGGAGATCGGCGGGGTCGTGGCCTTCCTCGCCTCGGAGGCCGGAGCCTACATCACGGGCCAGAACATCCGCGTGGACGGCGGTATCACGCGATCGGTGTGAAGCATCCGTCCGGATGTGCGGCGACGGCGGGGCATGACGATGATTCGGGCCCCGCAGAATTGGTCCGGCAACGGTGAATTCGACATGTTCTCACGTCCTGCGGCTGCGCGCCTGATGATCGCAGGCGCTTGAATTCGCGGGAATTCCATCAATTGTCGGCAATGCGCTCCTGAGCGTTGAATGACATCCACGCTGATATCGCCAGGCTGCCGGCCGCGGCCGGCAGCATCAAGCCAACCAGGGCCATCGCGTCCGGGAAGGCCTTTGCGACATAGCCCGTCACCGCAGTGACCACTGCCCCTGCGGTCACGATCACGGCATCCGAAAGGCCGGACGCGCTGGCTGCCAGATCCTTGCGCACAAACATGGCCGCAGCACTGGCGCCTGGCATGGTCAAGCCATTGCCCAATCCGACCAGCGACGTGCATCCAAACAGAACCATTGGCGTTTCCCACCCGGACCAAAGGGCGCAAACACATACCGTCAGGCCAAGGGTGGCAGCGAGGCGGCCGGACAGCAGCACTGCGTGAAGGCTGCAAGATTCAAGCAATCTGCCCGACAAGAGGCTCCCGATCAGGAATCCCACGGTTATCGATCCCATGCCTAGTCCAATTTGCGCCTGGGTCATCATGAATTGCTCGGACGCGACCAAAGGGAGTCCGGTAATGAAGATGTAGAACGTTGCAGTCGACAGAGTCATGATGGACGTGTAGCCCAAGAACCGAGGATCCGAGAGGAGTTCCAGAAGAGACCTGAAGGCAGAACCCTCCGAATGCTTGACGCCTCCCCCGGTTTCCGGAATTTGAAAGTGCACCAATGCCAGGAGGGAAATCCCTGACAGGAAATATACGAGGAAAATTGCCCGCCATCCGGCAATTTCCCCCAAGTACCCTCCAACGGAAGGTCCAATGATTGGCGCAACACTCATTGCCATTGCAATGTAGCCAATGATGCCTGCGGTCCTTTTTCTGTCAAAAAGGTCACTCACGATCGCCCGTGACAGCACCATGCCGGACACGACGGAGCCTTGCAGTATCCTGAAAGCCAGAAAGGCAAGATAGCTTTCTGACACGGCGCAGCCAATTGACGCAGCCAGGAAGATGCACAACGAGCATGTCAATACCGACCTTCGGCCGAACCTGTCTGCCAATGATCCTGCGCAGACCTGAAAGACTGCAGTGGATGCCAGATAGCCGGAAATCGCCCACGCCATGGTGTCATAGGAAACCCGGA
>VXPN01000388.1 GCA_009839535.1 Boseongicola sp. SB0662_bin_57
TGGGTCAAAATTGAACGCGATTCCTGGGTCAGTTTTGAACTGGACTTGACACGCCGCTCGTGCTCACGCCCGAGGACTTGCCGAGCGGCCTGCCCGGCCGCTGCCTCGCGGCCCTGTCAATGATCTCCCGTCTCCGGGCCACGAAGTCCGTCACCGCTCTGACGCCCTGCCGGATCTCGCGGTCCCTCGCGTCCTGCGCGGGCAGTTCCTCCATCATTCCCGCGATGTTCGGAGGCAGGTCGTGGCATGTGGTGGCCCGGTCCGGTGCTGGACGATGAAGAGTCGCGAGGCTTCCTGCAGAGTCCGAGCTTCACCTTCGTCCGATCCAGGCGCTTCGGCTTTCGCCTCCGAATGCACCATCTGGCAGCCGGTGAAGTCGCGCAAGGGTCGAACGGGATCCAGCAGCAGTGGAAGCGAATTTCAGTGTCATCCGGTGCCACTTTCGTGTTGTGAAGAGCCGGAAACTTGTCTCTTGATCACCAGGGGGGACCTGTAATGCGGCACCTGCTTGATCTCGAGACCTATCCGATCGACCGACCCGACAGCGATGAGTGCAAAGCCTTGGTCGAGCGATGCCGGGCCGATCTGGCCGCGCACGGCATGTACAATCTCGAGGGGTTTCTGAAGCCGGAGGCCGCCCAGGCGGCTGCCGATGAGCTCAAGTCGACCATGGCCAGCGCAGGCTTTGTCCACAGCCGGATGCACAACATCTATTTCAGGAAGGATCTGCCAGACCTGGCTCCGGATCATCCGGCCCTGACACGGTTCCAGACTGTCAATCGCACGCTGTGCGCCGATCAACTGGGCGCGAACCCCGTCACCGAGATCTACGCATGGTCGCCGCTGGTGGATTTCCTGGCCGTGACGATGGGCAAGCGGGCGCTCTTTGCCATGGATGATCCGCTCGCCCGGATCAACGTCATGGCCTATCACGAAGGCGAAACGCTGAACTGGCACTTCGACCGCTCCGAGTTCACCACGACGCTGCTCTTGCAGGCGCCGGAAGCAGGCGGTGACTTCGAGTATCGTACGGATCTGCGTACTGCGGACAATCCCAACTACGACGGCGTTGCCAGGTTGTTGCGGAACGAGGATCCGAATCTGCGGGTAGTCACGCCGACACCTGGCTCCCTGAACGTCTTTCGCGGCATCAACACTCCGCATCGCGTGACCAAGATCCGCGGAAACCGGGAGCGGATCATCGCCGTGTTTTCGTATTACGACAAGCCCGGCGTCACCTTTTCGGAAGAAGAACGGATCGGGTTCTACGGCCGCTCGGCCTGACGCCGACCGGCCCGCAGAGGAGGCCATGGCGAAATGACCGAGATGCCGCCAATGTTCAAGGACGAGCGCAAGCTGACGAATTTGAACGGCGAGGGCGCAACGGTACTGTTGCTGTACGATCCCATCAACATCCGCAACGCCTTCGACAGCTGAAACATGCAGGCGTGGACTTCGCACAACCCGATGCGCAACGCGCTGATCCTGGCGGACGGCCCCGCCGTCATGTTCGAGCTCATGGGCTGCGAACATCTCAATGACGGCTTGCCGGGCATCGACGATCTGCGGAACTCCACCTCGCGCACAGTCATGGCCAAGGGCGACAAGTCACCCCTGCACATGGCATGCTGGGCGGACTGGATCGCGGATCTGCTGCAAATGCATGGCGGCGGCAACAGGCGTATCGCCATCGACAAGCTGGCGGTCGCGCATGATGCCACGATCCCTGGCCGCCGAGTGCGCTGCGGCCTTCATGGGCATCGGTCTTTCGAACGCGCCGCAAGGCCCGTCGGCGCCGGGCCGGTCACGCGCTCAGAATTCCGGGCAAGTTCAACCCCTGCTCGCGCGCGCATTCCAGAGCTATGTCGTAGCCTGCATCTGCGTGTCTCATGACACCTGTTGCAGGATCATTCCAAAGGACGCGTGCGATGCGCCGGTCGGCGTCTTCCGTTCCGTCACAGCAGATGACCATGCCCGCATGCTGGCTGAAGCCCATGCCGACCCCGCCGCCGTGATGCAGCGACACCCAGGTGGCGCCGCTGGCGACGTTCAGCATCGCGTTCAGCATGGGCCAGTCGGACACGGCGTCCGAGCCATCCCTCATTGCCTCGGTTTCGCGGTTGGGAGACGCAACCGAACCGCTGTCCAGGTGGTCGCGCCCGATGACGACCGGGGCCGACAGCTCGCCGCATCTCACCATTTCGTTGAAGGCAAGCCCGAGCCTGTGACGCACGCCCAGGCCCACCCAGCAGATCCGTGCCGGCAGCCCTTGGAAGGAAATGCGGTCCCGGGCCATGTCGAGCCAGTTGTGAAGATGCGGATCCTCGACCAGCTCCTTCACCTTGGCATCGGTCCTGTAGATGTCCTCCGGATCGCCCGACAGCGCGCACCAGCGAAACGGGCCGACGCCCCGGCAGAAAAGCGGGCGAATGTAGGCAGGCACGAATCCGGGGAATGCAAAGGCGTTTTCCAGGCCCTCTTCCTGGGCCACTTGCCGGATGTTGTTGCCGTAGTCCAGCGTCGGCACGCCCCGGTTCCAGAAATCCACCATCGCGGCGACATGCACTTTCATCGAGGCACGAGCCGCCTTTTCCACCGCTTTCGGATCGCTTTCCTGCCTGTCACGCCAATCCGCCACGCTCCACCCTTGCGGCAGGTAGCCGTGGACCGGATCGTGGGCTGAGGTCTGGTCGGTCACGATATCGGGCCGAACCCCGCGCCTGGCCAGTTCGGGGATGACATCCGCCGCGTTGCCTATCAGCGCCACGGACTTTGCCTCTCCTGCGCCTGTCCAGCGCTCGATCATCTCCAACGCCTCGTCGAGCGAATGGGTCTTCTCGTCGACATAGCGTGTGCGCAGACGGAAATCGGCGCGGGTCTCGTCGCATTCGACGGCAAGGCAGCATGCCCCGGCCATGACCGCCGCCAGGGGCTGGGCGCCACCCATGCCGCCCAGACCGCTTGTCAGGATCCAGCGTCCGTTCAGGTTGCCGCCATAATGCTGACGGCCGGCCTCCATGAATGTCTCATAGGTGCCCTGCACGATGCCTTGCGTGCCAAT
Organism: Boseongicola sp. SB0662_bin_57; assembly: GCA_009839535.1. Classification (GTDB taxonomy): domain Bacteria; phylum Pseudomonadota; class Alphaproteobacteria; order Rhodobacterales; family Rhodobacteraceae; genus JAJEFO01. Next base: position 3,062 of record VXPN01000388.1, read on the forward strand.
GTAGATCCAGGATCCGGCCGTCATCTGGCCGTACATGGCAAGCCCCTTCCTGTCGAGTTCGTTGAAATGATTCCAGTTGGCCCAGTTGGGGACGAGGTTGGAATTGGCGATCAGGACGCGCGGCGCGTCCTTGTGGGTGTTGAAGATTCCAACCGGCTTGCCGGATTGCACCAGCAGGGTCTCCGTATCTTCCAGCCCTTCAAGCGCCGCAACAATCGCGTCGAAGTCGGCCCATGTGCGCGCTGCACGGCCGATGCCGCCATACACCACCAGCTCATGCGGGCTTTCGGCCACGTCCGGGTGCAGGTTGTTCATCAGCATCCGCATCGGCGCTTCGGTCAGCCAGCTCTTTGCGGTGATCTCGGGGCCCGTCGGGGGAAAGACGTCGCGGATGTTGTGACGTGGGTCGGTCATTGATCGTTTCCTAGGCTAGAGGCCATGTCGGCCAAGGTTCTCAGGATGGACTTCAAATGGGATCGCAGGCGGCCGGCCTTCTCGGTGTCGTAGGTCCACGGCGGGGCTTCGTCTGTCAGATAGGTCGATTGCGCCAGTTCCATCTGGATCGCGTGGCAGCCCGCGTCCGGGCGGCCATAGTGCCGCGTGGTCCAGCCGCCCTTGAAGCGTCCGTTCAATGTGGTGCTGTAGCCGGGCGCGTCGTCGCAAATCCTCAATGCGGCGTCTTGCAGCATTGGCGCACAGGTGGCGCCCAGATTGGTGCCGAGGTTGAAGTCAGGCAGCCCGCCGTCAAAGAGGTACGGGATCCGGGACCGGATCGAGTGGCAGTCGTAGAGGATCGCCACTCCATGCAATTTCCGTACGCGCTCGAGTTCGGCCTGCAACGCTTCGTGATAGAGGGCGTGAAAGCTCGTGCGACGGGTTTCGACATCGGCCGCGGTCGGCGGGGCTTCCCAGATGCCGCGCCCTTCGAAGTCCGTCAATGGCACAAGCGCCGTGGTGTTCTGGCCGGGGTACAGGCTCGCCCCGGACGGATCCCGGTTGGCGTCAATGACATAGCGGTGAAAGGTTGCCCGAACGGCGGTCGCGTCAGGCAAAAGGCCGGCATAGAGCCGATCGACATGCCAGTCGGTGTCTGCCAGGGCGCGTCCTCGTTCGTTGAGGCGCGCCTTGATTTCGTCTGGCACGTGGGTCCCGGCATGGGGGATGCCCAATACGACTGGGCCGGTGCCGCGTGCGACCACGACAGGCGTCATGCCCGCAGACCCAGAACATGGGCGGGGAGCTCGACGGCATCCGTCAGCGATCCGGCGGCGACGAGCCGGGCGGCGGATTCCAGGGACGGGGCCATGTACCGGTCTTCGGTCACGGCCGGCACCTTCGTGCGCAGCGCATGCAGGACCCGCGTCAGCGCGGCACTCGTCTTAAGCGGCGCGCGGAACTCGATTCCCTGTGCGGCGCACATGGCCTCGACGCCCAGGATCATGTTCAGGTTGGCGTTCATGCGCTCAAGCCGCCGTGCCCCATGGGCGGCCATGCTGACATGATCCTCCTGGTTCGCCGATGTTGGCGTGCTGTCGGTGGTGCACGGATTGGCGAGGTGCTTGTTTTCGCTCATCAAGGCCGCGGTGGCCACTTCGGCAATCATCAGGCCGGAATTCAGGCCGGGATCCGGCGTCAGGAATGGCGGCAAGTCAAAGGACAACGTCGGATCGACCATCAAGGCGACGCGCCGCTGGGCAATCGCGCCGATCTCCGATGCCGCAAGCGCGATCTGATCGGCGGCAAAGCCGACCGGTTCAGCATGGAAGTTCCCGCCCGAGACGATCGCGCCGTCCTCGACAAGGACAAGCGGATTGTCGGTGACGGCATTGGCCTCGATTTCAAGCGTGCGTCCAGCGGCATGGAGCAAGTCGATTGCGGCACCCGTGACCTGCGGCTGGCAGCGGATGCAATAGGGATCCTGCACCCGTGTGTCGCCGTCGCGATGGCTTTCGCGGATCTCTGACCCTCGCATCAGGTTGCGCTGCGCCTCGGCCACTGCGGATTGCCCGGCATGGCCGCGCAGGGCGTGGATCGCCGGGTGCAGGGGGGCGGTCGACCCCATGATCGCGTCGGTTGACAATGCTCCGGTCACCACGGCCGTCGCGGCATTCCGCCAGGCGCCCCACAGTCCCGCCAAGGCACAGGCGGTCGAAAACTGGGTGCCGTTGATCAGGGCCAGGCCTTCTTTCGCACCAAGAACGATCGGGGCCAGACCCGCTTTCTCGAGTGCATCGCCGGCTGGCATCCGGGCATTGTCAAGGACGGCCTCGCCTTCGCCGATCATCGCTGCAGCCAAGTGGGCGAGAGGAGCCAGGTCGCCCGACGCTCCGACCGATCCTTGAACCGGAATGACAGGCGTTACACCCGCACCAAGCATGTCCTCGATCAGGGTTACGGTTGACAGTGCCACCCCCGACGCCCCGCGCCCAAGCGACAGGAGCTTCAGCACCATCATCAGGCGGGTCGTGGCAACGTCCAGAGGTTCCCCGACGCCACAGCAATGGGACAGGACCAGGTTTCGCTGAAGGCGGCTCGTGTCTTCTGCCGCGATCTTGACGCTCGCGAGCTTTCCGAAGCCGGTGTTGACCCCATAGACCGGGGCGCTGCCGGCAGCCGCCTGTGCGACCATTCTTGCAGCGGCTTCGATTGCGGGACTGGCAGTCGAGTTCAGCCGAACGGCGCGTTGCGCTGTCCAAATGTCTTTCAGCTGGGCAAGAGTTGTCGCACCTGGGTTCAGAAAGACTGTCATTGCCTTCCCGCGAAGATGCGCGTGTGCAGGGGATTGAATCCGACGCGATAGGCCAGCTCGGCCGGGTGCGTGATGTCCCAGACGCACAGGTCTGCGCGCATGCCCGGGACAATCCTTCCCCGATCCTCCGCTCCCAGGGCCTTCGCGGCATGTGCGGTCATTCCCAGGAGCGCCTCAAGCGGCGTCATCCGGAACAGCGTGCTGCCCATGTTCAAGGCCAGGAGCGGCGAGGCCATGGGCGACGAGCCCGGGTTGCAGTCCGTCGCCAGAGCCATGGGCACATGATGATCGCGGAACGCCTGGACCGGCGGCGCCTGAGTTTCGCGCAGCGTGTAGAATGCGCCGGGCAGCAGCACCGCAACCGTGCCGGACGCGGCCATGGCTTCGGCATCGCTCTCGTTGGCGTATTCCAGATGGTCCGCGCTCAGCGCACGGTGTTGCGCTGCAAGTTGCGCGCCTCCGATGTTCGACAGCTGCTCGGCATGCAGCTTGACGGGCAGTCCCAGTTCGGCGGCCACGTCAAACACGCGCGCCATCTGCGAGGCGTCAAAGGCGATCCCTTCGCAGAATCCGTCAACCGCGTCGACCAGGCCTTCCGCGTGAGCCGCCTGCAAGGCGGGGATGCAAACGTCGTCAATGTAGGCGTCGCGATTGCCTCGGCATTCGGGTGGGGTTGCATGGGCGCCGAGAAAGCTGGTGCGCACGTCGATCGGGCGCGCTCTTGCGATGGCCCGCGCCACGCGCAGCATCTTCGACTCGCTGTTCACGTCCAGCCCGTAGCCGGACTTCACCTCGATCATCGTGACGCCTTCCGCGATCATCGCGTCGACGCGGGTCAGCGCATCCGAAAGCAGCGCGTCCTCGCTCGCGGCCCGTGTCGCCGCCACGGTCGAGACGATCCCCCCGCCGGCCTTGGCCACCTCTTCGTAGCTTGCGCCGTTAAGGCGCAGCTCGAACTCGGTCGCGCGGTTTCCGCCAAAGACCACGTGCGTATGGCAGTCGATCAATGCGGGGGTGACGAGGCGTCCTTCGAGGTCTCTTGCCTCAAGGGCCTGATACGGCGCGGGCAGTTCCGTTCGCGCCCCGACCCATTCGATTCGGGCGCCCATGATCGCGATCGCCCCGTCTTCAATCAGTCCATAGCTGTCATTGTCATCCAGCGTGGCAATGCGGGCATTGGTCAGGAGCATCGGGCACTACTCGCTTGCATCGGGAACCTGTCCATGCTTTTATGTGTATACATAATATCATGTCAAGCAGACAAAAAATGCAGATTTGGGCAGAATCAGCGCTGCTCCCGAACGGCTGGGCGTCGAAAGTGGCGGTGGCGGTGGACGGCTCCGGGCGCATTGCAAGCGTGGAGACGGGCGCCCCGAAAGCCGGGCATTGCGTTGGATTGCTGCTCCCCTCGCCGGTGAACGTTCACAGCCACGCGTTTCAGCGCGCGATGGCCGGTCTCACCGAGCGGCGGGGGTCAAATCCCACGGACAGCTTCTGGACGTGGCGCGAACTGATGTTTCGTTTCCTGAGCCATCTCACGCCCGAGCACGTGGAGGCGATTGCCGCATTCGTTCAGATGGAGATGCTGGAGGCGGGATACAGCACCAATGCCGAATTCCACTACTTGCACCATACGCCGGCAGGCGCGCCTTATGACAACGTCGGGGAGATGTCGGAGCGCATCGCTGCCGCCGCGGCCAGGACCGGGATAGGCCTGTGCCTCCTGCCGGTGCACTACGAGTTCGGCGGATGCGACGGTCGCGGTCTTGGGCCGGGGCAGGTCAGGTTTGGGAATGGCCTGGACCGATTCCTGCGGCTGCGCGACGCGGCAGGCAATGCATTGAAGGCTCTGCCCGAAGATGCGCAAATCGGCGTGGCGCCGCATTCCCTGAGAGCTGTCGCTTCGGAGACCCTGAAAGCCTATGCCGATCATTTCCCGGCTGGTCCTGTCCACATGCACCTTGCCGAGCAGATCCCCGAGGTCGAGGAGGTGCGGGCGCAATGGGGCTCGCGGCCGGTGGAGTGGGCCCTGGATCACATGGCGCTGGATGACCGCTGGTGCCTGGTCCACTGCACGCAGATGACGCCGGCAGAGACGACCCGCCTTGCCGCGACGGGAGCCGTTGCAGGACTGTGCCCGATCACGGAGAGCAGCCTGGGCGACGGGATATTCGACGGCGTGCGCTGGGCAAGGCAGGAAGGCCGCCTTGCCATCGGGTCGGACAGCAACATCCGTATCGCGTTGAGCGAGGAACTGCGCACCCTTGACTATTCTCAGCGCCTCCGGGATCACACGCGCGCAGCGTTCGCAATCGAGCGGATGTCAACCGGGCGGTCTCTCTTCGAGCAAGTCTTGCAAGGCGGTGCGCAAGCTGCGGGCCGCAGGGCCGGACGTCTGGAAGCGGGCCATTGGGCAGACATGCTGGCGCTCGACACGACATCGGTGATCCTGCACGGCTTCAACGGAGACACCGTTCTTGATGCATGGATCTTTGCAGGCGACGACGGGCTGGTTTCAGATGTCTGGGCGGCAGGTCGACATAAGGTGCGGCAAGGCAGGCATGTCGCAAGAACTGAAATTGTCGCAGACTATGTGAGAACCGTCGATGCACTGAAAGGCGCGTTGTGAACGTGCAGGCAGCACAGACCTGGCAAAGCGTGCAAGAGGAGGTCTTGCGCCGGATTCACGCACGCGAATGGAAGCCGGGAGACCTGATCCCGAACGAAGCCGAGCTTGCCAAGGATTTCGGATGCGCTCGCAGCACGGTGAATCGCGCGTTGCGAAGCCTTGCGGAACGTGGCTTGCTGGAGCGCAGGCGCAGGGCGGGCACCAGGGTCGCTGCACAACCCGTTGCCAAGGCGACCCTGAACATCGCTGTGATCCGGCACGAGGTCGAGGACCGGGGCGCGCGTTACGGATACCAGCTGGCCCTCCGGGAAGCCCGCGTCGCGCCTACTCACATCAGCGCTGCCTTGGGTGTTGGAGTGCAGGACAGGTTGCTGCATGTCATGGCGTTGCACCTGTCGGATGATGCGCCATACGCGTTGGAAGATCGCTGGATAAATTCGGTCCACGTGCCTGATGCCCTTGAGCAGGACTTTCGCTCCATCAGCGCAAATGAATGGTTGTTGCAAAGCGTTCCTTACACGAGGGGCGAGATCTCGTTTGCGGCAATTCCGGCCTCGGCCGAGAACGCGAAACACCTGAACTGTCCGGAAAACAGCGCGGTGCTTGCGATCAACAGACTGACCTGGGATCATGATCATTCCGTCACGGCCGTGCAGGTGCTGTTTGCGCCCGGTCACCAGATGCGCACCCAGATCTAGGCTACGCGAGACTTCTTGGCATGGTTCTGTCCCGACCGGCACAAGCCGTGACCCCGGTCTCCTGGAACACTCGCCGATGCAGCCAGGGAATCGCGAACGGGAAGCTCGTCGCCGAATCCTGTCGTGCGATTTCGGCGAGTTCAGGATTGAACGCACCCGGAATACGTCACATCTTCCCGTGAGCGCGGCCTCGTGCATGAGCCTGTCGGACCAGGCGCCGCTTGGCCGCGGCAGGCAGGATCAACGACGAGCCAGATGCCTGCCGGGCCGGCACGGCGAGGCGAAACAGGGAATTTTGCACTGGACGGCAAGATGCGCACTGAACCCGGCACCTTCGACCTCTTCATCATCGGCGGCGGCATCAACGGTTGCGGCATCGCGCGCGATGCGGCGGGACGGGGCCTGAGCGTGGGCCTTGCCGAGATGAACGACCTCGCCTCGGGCACGTCAGGCGCGTCGACCAAGCTCTTTCACGGCGGCCTCAGATACCTGGAGTACTTCGAGTTCGGCCTCGTGCGCGAGGCGCTTGCCGAACGAGAGGTTCTCCTCCGCGCCATGCCGCATATCTCCTGGCCGATGCGTTTCGTGCTTCCCTATCATGGCGACATGCGTTTCGACGTCGGAACGCCCGCTTCACGGCTTCTCGCAGCCGTCATGCCGTGGATGAAGGGTCGTCGCCCGTCCTGGCTGATCCGGACGGGTCTCTTTCTCTACGACCATCTCGGAGGACGCCGCATCCTGCCGGGCACGGCAACGCTTGATCTCGACTCCGACCCGGCCGGGGGTGCGGCCCAGATTTGTTAAGTCATGCGGCGACCCGCCACTGGAAGAAGT
>VXPN01000338.1 GCA_009839535.1 Boseongicola sp. SB0662_bin_57
CCGAAGTCTATCGCTTCGGCAATGCAATCGTCGATGACTGGGAAGGCAAGGTGAACGCCTGGCCACTTGACGAAGGACTGATCGACTATGTGGATGCCTCCTACGGCGGGGCGACGGACGAAAACGAGGCAGCCGCCCTGAACGTCGTCGCAAACGCGAGCTTCATGCTTTCCGGCGAGACCGTCGATGCCTCGATGATCACGCCTGCCTTGCTTGAAGGGACGCTGCAAGAGGCGGACGGCGTCGAGGCCAATGTCGCAACCGGCTATCATGCGATCGAGTTCCTGCTCTGGGGCCAGGACCTCAACGGGCACGGGCCCGGGGCGGGCAACCGGCCGTGGACCGACTACGCCATGGGAAGCGCCTGCACCGGCGGGAACTGCGACCGGCGCGGCGAGTATCTCAAGGCGGCGACCGACCTGCTGGTCTCGGACCTTGAATGGATGGCCGCGCAATGGTCCGATGGCGGTGAGGCAAGAAGCACGCTGTTGGCGGATGAGGATGCAGGCATCGCCGCCATCCTGACCGGCATGGGATCGCTCTCCTACGGCGAACAGGCCGGTGAGCGAATGCGGCTTGGCCTCCTCCTGAACGATCCGGAAGAGGAGCACGACTGCTTCTCCGACAACACGCACAACAGCCACTATTATGACGGCTTGGGCGTCCAGAACGTGTACCACGGCGAGTACGTGCGTATCGACGGCACCGTGGTCTCGGGCCCGTCGCTTGCCGACCTTGTCGCCGAAGCCGACGCCGACCTGGATGCCGAGATGAAGGGCAAGCTCGCATCGACAATGATGGCTCTGGGTCGAATCAAGACCGCAGCCGAAGCCGGGTTCAGCTATGACATGATGCTCGAACGCGGGAACGAGGCGGGCGAGGCGCTCGTGATGGGCGGCGTGAGCGGCCTGATCGACCAGACCCGCAGCATCGAACGCGTCGTTGCGGCCCTCGGCGTCGAAGCCATCGAATTCGAGGGATCCGACAGTCTCGACAACCCCGACGCCGTCTTCCAGTGAGCAACCAGGGTCCGCTGCGATGATTGTCTGCCATTGCCGGAACATCAGCGATCACGACATCCATGCCGCCATCGACTGGATGCGGGCGGCGGACCCTGAAACCCTGGCCACCCCGGGAAAGGTGCGTCGCGCCTTGGGCAAACCCGCTGACTGCGGCGGTTGCACGACCTTGTTTCTCGGAACCATGCGCAACGGTCCCAACCCGGAAATGCCCATGCACATCCGCGATCTTCGCGAAGCCACACAGGAAACCGGAACATGCAAGGCGACAGCAAGGTCATCGAATGCCTCAACCGTGCGCTCCGCAGCGAGTTGACAGCGATCAGCCAGTACTGACTGCACCACAAGCTGCAGGAAGACTGGGGCCTGGGCCACATGGCCAGAAAGAGCCGCGAGGAGAGCATCGAGGAGATGAACCACGCGGACAAGATCATGGGTCGGATCATCACGCTCAGCGGCCACCCGAACCTGCAGAAGCTCGATCCCCTTCGGATCGGCCAGAACCCTCGGGAGACGCTGGAATGCGACCTCGCCGCAGAAGTGGAGGCACAAGCCTTGTACAAGGAGGCGCGCGAGCACTGCCGCGAGGTCGGGGACTACGTGTCGATGGCGATCTTCGAGGAGCTTCTCTCCGACGAGGAAGGCCACATCGATTTCCTGGAGACGCAGCTCGAACTGCATGATCGCGTCGGTGCGGAGAACTATGCCAAGCTCAATGCCTCGAAGATGGATGAAGCCGAGTAAGCTCTGCCTCGGCGCTGTCATGGCCGGATCGGCCGCCATGGCGGGCCCGCTCGACGAACCGCACCTGAACGTCGTTCCCAGGACCGCTGACGAGGCGTCCCGGATTGCGGCGGTCACGGCCTTGGCCGAGTCATTTGACGGCCCGCAGAAATTCGAGAACAGGCCGGCCGGAGCCGCGACCGTGCGGGTGACCCCGGGCACGAACGCCTTTTCGCAGCCTTCCGGGAACATCACCTTCGAGGACGAGCTGAACTTCAGGGTCGGCGACGGGCTGTTCCGCAAGCTATGGGTTTCGTCGCCGTCGTCAACACGTGCATCCGACGGTCTCGGACCGCTCTTCAACGCTCGTTCCTGTTAATGGTGCCATGTCAAGGACGGACGCGGACATCCGCCAAGCGGTCCGGACGACAACGCGATCTCCATGTTCCTGCGAGTCTCGATCCCCGGAACGCAGGACGACGGCATCGACGAGATCGAGGGCTATCTGGCAACCTTGCCCGAACCTTCCTACGGCACGCAGCTGCAGGACTTCAGCGTCGCGGGGCATCCTGCCGAATACAGCCTGCGGGTCGAGTACGAGGAGATCGAGGTTCCGCTTGCAGGCGGCGAAATTGCGCACCTGAGGAAACCAACCTACACGGTCGCCAATCTGGGCTATGGTCCGCTGCATCCAGAGGCAATGCTGAGCCCCCGGGTCGCACCGCAGATGATCGGCCTTGGTCTCCTCGAAGCAATCCCTGCAGCCGACATCCTGGCACTGGCAGATCCGGGTGACGCGGACGGCGATGGCGTTTCCGGCCGTGCCAATGTCGTCTGGTCGGTGGAGTTCGATCAACCCATGCTGGGCCGGTTTGGCCACAAGGCCGGAACGCCGACCGTGCGCCAGCAGGCCGCTGCCGCCTTTTCCGGCGACATCGGGATTTCCAGCCCCCTGTTCCCTGCACCTTGGGGCGAATGCACCATAGCCCAGTCGGACTGCCGGGCCGCACCACATGGCAATGCGGACGATCGCGGCTTCGAGATCGACGCCGAAGGACTGGATCTCGTGACCTTCTACAGCCGCAACCTGGGCGTTCCCGCGCGACGCGATGCAAACGACCCGACCGTGCTGCGTGGCAAGGAGATCTTTCACGCCACTGGATGCACGTCCTGCCACCGCCCCGCCTTCGTGACACATCGGCTGGCCGATCAACCCGAGCAGAGCTTCCAGCTGATCTGGCCGTACACGGACATGCTCCTGCACGACATGGGGCCTGGCCTGGCAGACAATCGCCCCGAAGCTCGGGCAACCGGCACGGAATGGCGCACCTCCCCGCTCTGGGGCATCGGCCTGACCGAACACGTCTCCGGCCACACGCATTTCCTTCATGACGGGCGGGCCCGCTCCTTGCTGGAAGCCATTCTATGGCACGGCGGCGAAGCGCAGCCACATCGCGATGCAGTGGCGGGCATGACCCAGGAAGACCGCGAAGCGCTCATCAAGTTCCTGGAGAGTCTTTGACATGCGCATCTGGACTTCCGCGATCGTGATTCTGGCATCCGCTCCCGCGTTCGCTGCCGCTCCGGACCTGAAGGCCATCGTCGACACGCATGTGCTGCCAGGCTACCGGACGCTTGCCGAGGAGGCAGACGGCCTTGCATCTGCGGCCTCTTCCGATTGCCGGCCGGACAATCCCGCTCTTCGGGCGGCATACCACCAAGCCTTCGATGCCTGGATCGGAGTCAGCCATCTTCGCTTCGGTCCATCCGAGCGCGGCAACAGGGCGTTTGCCCTGGCCTTTTGGCCCGACCCGCGCGGGTCGACTCCGAAGACACTTGCGGCGCTGGTTCGAGACGAGGATCCGATCATTGCCTCTCCGGAGAGCTTCGCGACCGTCTCGGTCGCGGCACGAGGTTTCCACGCCCTGGAGTTCCTTCTCTTCGAAGCGCGTTACGTCCGCATGGAAGGCCAGACCGCAGACTATCGTTGCGCATTGATACGAGCCGTGAGCCGGGACATCTCAATCAATGCCGCTGCGATCCTGGACGAATGGGAGAACGGATACGCCGACCTGATCGGAAATCCGGGCAACGACTCGTACCGATCTTCGCGAGAAGCTGCACGCCAGTTCTTCACGGCGCTTTCCACAGGCCTCGAGTTCACATCTGGCACCCGTCTCGGCAGGCCAATGGGCACGTTTGACAGGCCGCGCCCCAAACGGGCCGAAGCTCGGCGGTCCGGCCGTTCGCTGCGGCACGTCATATTGTCGCTCGAGGCCACGCAGGATCTCGCCATGCTTCTTTCCGGAGAAGACGCAGGTCTCAAGAGTGCCTTCGAGACGGCAATCAGTCGCGCGACGGAACTGGACGATCCGGTCTTCGCCGGAGTTTCCGACCCCCAGGGCCGCCTTCGTGTCGAGGTCCTGCAGCAGGGCGTCGATGACATCCGTCGGCTTCTTGCGGAAGGTCTCGGCCCCAGCCTCGGCATTGCGGCAGGATTCAACGCATTGGATGGCGACTGATGACCGACCGACGTTCGTTCATTGCAGGCATGCTTGCCGCGGGAGCCTGCCCCAAGCCGACATGGGCGGAGGTCGGGAGCCCGGCATTCCTGTCGGCGGGAGTGACGCAGAACGGCACTCATGTGCTTTGCGGCCTGACCGCCCGGGGAAAGATCTCGTTCGAACTTCCCCTGCCTGCCCGCGGCCACGCGGCGGCGGCACATCCGATGCTCGCCGAAGCCGTCGCCTTTGCCCGGCGACCGGGAACCTTCGCCGTCGTCATTGATTGCGTATCCGGCCGGGAAAAAGCCCGCTTGCACGCACCTGCCGGCCGCCACTTCTATGGCCACGGCACGTATTCCGCTGACGGCGATCTCCTGTTCACGACCGAGAATGACTTCGGGGCGGCTCGCGGCGTGATCGGCGTTTGGGATCCAAGGGACGGCTATGCACGACTGGACGAGCTTCCTTCCGGAGGGACAGGCCCGCATGACATCAAGCTGATGCCTGACGGGAAGACGCTTGTCGTTGCAAATGGCGGCATTGAAACCCACCCGGAGACCGGTCGACTCAAGCTCAACATTCCGACCATGCGTCCGAACCTGAGCTATCTGAGCTTTGACGGGCGCGTTGAAGAGAAGATCGAGCTGGACCGCTCCCTTCGCAGAAACTCCATCCGCCATCTTGCCACGACCAGCGACGGCACGGTGGCGTTCGCAATGCAGTGGCAGGGTGATCGGGCAAGGCATCCGCCATTGATCGGGATTCATCAGGCAGGCTCCCCCGCCATGCTGCTTGAAACGACAGGACGGCACGCCGAGAAAATGAAGGGATACGTGGGCAGTGTCGCGGCCTCGCAGGCATTGGGCCGCATCGCCGCGACTTCGCCGCGAGGCAACCTCGTGCAGGTGGTTGATATCCGAACCCAAGCGATCGTGGCCCAATCCGAGATCGAAGATGTCTGTGGGGTCGCAGCCTTGGATGCGGGCTTTTTCCTGACCAGCGGCCACGGTCAGATTGCGATGCAGATGGGCGCAGGGCACGAGCTGCTGCGGGGCACGGCATTGCGCTGGGACAATCATCTCGTGGCGGTCTCGATGAATGCGCCAGACCGCAGCTGACTCCCGATCGGCGACGCCAGCCTTCACCCATGGCGGCATGCATGGTCTCAAGGAAGCTGCCGCTGCGGAAATCCGGATCCAGGACCGGGAGAGGTGCGTGACGGCAAGGCCGGCCGCTACGACGTGCGACCGCGCCAGACTTCCGTTGGCACGAAGACCTGCCCTTCTGCCAGCTTGCGCGCCGTGCGAACAAGTCCGGCCCAGTTCAACTCGAATCGATCACCATCCCGCGAATAGTCGATCACGACGTTGAGGTGGCCCATCGGGTGCTCGAGAGCGAGGTGCGCCGGAGCGGAGGGCAACGCCTTGAGGAGCCCCTCTCCCACGGTGCCGGGGCATAACAGGCAGGCGGCCATGCATTGCGACCCGGTCACGGCAAGGCTCGGATGCGTGTTCCAAGGCATGAAATAGCGGGTTGCTGCGGACCCTCCCGACCTGGCGGAAGCCAACAGGCCGAATTTGGGCGTAACCGACTTCGAGGCATCTCCCATTCCCATCCTCATTGCGGCCGCAAGCCGGATCGCTTCCATGCGTTCGAAGAACCCGCGGTTCCTGTCCAGCTCCGCCGCGCCTTCATGACCGCTCAGGCCGAACGCCTCGGCGCGGGCGATGACCATGGGCATGGCCACGTCCATGCATGTCACGTCAACGCCATCGATGCAGTCAGTCCGCGAGCCCGTAGGAAACATCGCTCCCGTGGCGCCGCCGACCGTGTCCATGAACTGCAGCTCGACCGGGGCCGCCGTGCCGGGCACGCCGTCAATTGCCGCATCGCCGTCATACAGGACCGAACCGTTCTTCATGCGCACTTTCGCAAGGACGCGCGCACCCGTGTTCACTGCCCGGATTTTCACCTCGGCCACGTCTCCGGACGCTGGCACCATGCCCATCTCGATTGCGGCAGGCCCTACGCCGACAAGAATGTTGCCGCAGGTCGGCCGAAAATCGGGGAATTATATACCCGTATTGACGCGCCCGCGCCACGCTGATACCGGGAATGGATGGGATGGATTTTCAGCACAATAGCGAAATGTCTTCCGGCATGTGTGGCTGGTGGGGTCGTGGCCATGATTAGCATTCCCGCCGAACAAGCGTCATCGAACCTTGCGACTTGGTGGGAACTGACAGGATTGCCGCCAATAGACCACATTCTGACGCCATGGACAGACGCGTTCCTGTATGGTGCCAGCATCATGTTTCTGCTGATGTACTTGGTGTTCGTCTTTCTTCTGCCGATGGTCAAAAGGTCTCGCCGACGTAACAACGTATCAAATCTCGATTCAGGGGTTCCTGGCGCAGTTCACGTGACATTGGAGCCTGGGTCCACATACAACGACTTTCGGGGTGCGCACGGTGAATTTCACATTCACCTAAATGACGGAACGAAAGTTGTGTCGCCGATCCCGATAGAAGTTCACCATCACGAACGCATCGGCGTATCAGATTCGTGGGAAGTCGAAGTGCGCAGGGCTGACGACACGATTGAGAAATGCCGCGGCGACGGCACCTAATGTCGCACTGACACTTCAACGCTTGACTCTTGTGTCCGTTCGCGCCGACCCTTCCAGCGTCACCATTCACGAACCCGCTATGCCGGGTCGCCTGCGGAATAAGCCTGTCCCGGCGAAGGGTAGCTCCCTGATGCCTTGGCGAATACGCAGGGCTTTCTGCTTTCCGTGGATGGTGACAACGGCCCGGCACCCCGTCTGGCCGGCAACCGGAAGGGAAAGGACATGCCACGACACATCGACGCACGAGAAGTCTTTGCTTGACTCTCGTCGGCCACCAAGCCGAACCTGACCACGCGAAACTGTATCCAAGCCCGCGCATATGCCGGGCCACCCGCCGAATACGCCTGACCCGGCATGGGGTAGCTCCCCGACGCCTTGGCCAATAAGCGGGGACTTTTCCGTCTTGGATACAGTTCGCAACGGCCCGGCACCTGCCGGGTTGTCCACCGCAACAAAAGGCGGGAGCGACCCTCCCCGGCCACTCCCGCCAGGCACAATGATGGGGGTTGCCATCATCATGACCTACTCGAAACAAGCCGAGCGCCTCCATTGTGCTGAACACTGGAGGTTTCACAATGCGAAATTTCGTTTCCGCTGCGGCAATCCCGCTGGCGGTCATCACCACGACCGCGTTGGTGGTTCCGGCGACGGCCAATGAATGCGCTTCGGCTTTGGATGCTTTCAAGGGGGAACTGAAAACGATCATTGAAGCGAAAGACACATGCCAGTCAAAACGAGACACACTGCTTGAACTGGGGCAGCGATATGGTGCGGCGGCGGCGGCAACCAGAAAGTTGCGTTTCGACAAGCTAAAACCGACCACGCGGGAAGGCGTGATCCAAGCCCAAGTCGCATTTCTGGAATCGTATCTGCAACAGAACGTCGAAGGCGCGAAGTTGAATCTTGCTGCGAACGAACTCATGCTTTGCCACTTGAACAGCGATCTGGATTTCTTTGACGCTCTTGGCAGGGCGAATGCGGAACACACCTGTTGACGCTCCGAACCTGCCTTCTACAACGCCGCCGCCCCCGAAGTTCGCGCTTCGGGGGCGTTGCTTGAATCAAGAAAGGGAATTCGCATGACAGAAAAGAGCCACGGCAAGATGAAGCGAATGGTCAAAGTGCCTGATGGGGATAGGCGTCCATCATTTCCTGCGTCCAGCCCAGACACTCCATATCTTTTCGTGTCAGGCGCACGGGTGGAAAACGAACCATCTTTTGGCGGTGCAATCTCAATGGAAATCCAGACCGACCATTTCGACAGTCAGACGCGCTATTTCCTGATGTCTCTTCCCGCCGCGCTTCAACTGTCGAAGATGTTGAAGAAGGCGGTGAAGTCTTATCTTCGGCATTCCCCGGAAAGGGAATGACTTTTGCTCTGGACATGACAATAGTCCCCGGATAAGTTGCGTTTTAGCCGGGGATTTTCCTGTCCAGCAATGTGCCCCTTCCAGTCGCCAAACTTCCGGGGCACTGACTTCCTTCTAAGCCGACTTTGTGGCCGACCTTGCCCCGCTTGACAACCCGTTGTCAGCGGTCAGTTCGGAGAATTGCAGTCTCTTGCCAACCATGCCGCGCACGACTTCGGCCATCTGGTCAATGGTGTCCGCGTCCCGGACGTTGTGACGCTTCGCGAATTCGTCGACGGCTTGGCAACCATCAAGACCGTTCTTGAACGTCAGGTTCCTGAAGTGGCTAAGGCTTTTTCGACGGATCTTCGTCAGGAAGTGGAATCGGCGGCTCGGGACACGGTTCAGGTGTTAACCCGTACAGGGCAATCAATTCTTGACGAGTCAGAATTAGAGGTCTTGGGTCTTTCAGGGCTTCCAGGCATTCAGCGGCAACACTAGACATTGGCGAACATCCTCGCTAGTTTCTCTGGCGAGGATGCCATTTCCGAACTGTCACGCCCCGCCCGTCGCCAAACACGCGGGGCGTTTCGATTCTACTATTTTCTCGCGCCGGATGGTAGCCCGTTGTCGGCCTTGAGCGCCTTGTAGGTCAACCGCTTCCCGACCATCCCCGCGACGATGAATTCCATCTGCGAAAGCGTGTCCTTCGTGCGCACGTTGTGGCGTCCCGCGAAATCCGTGACATACCGCTGAAGGTGCTTCACGCTGAACTTGTGGTAGACGCCCTTGTGCGCCCGCTTGAGCACGGCCCAGAAGCTCTCGATCCCGTTGGTGTGCGCCATGTCGCGGACGTACTCGGCGGCGCTGTGGTTGACCGTCTCGTGGTCGAACGGCATCCCGGCATATGCGCCGTGGTCGTCGGTGTAGACCTTGGCATCCGTTGCCGCGTGATCGGCGATGAAGCCTTGCAGCGTCACCTTGTCCCTTGTCTCGACCACTTCGGCGCGGACTTCGTTGGACACGCGGCATTTTGCGCCGACCACCGCAGTCATGTCCGTGGTGCCGCTGCCTACGCCGGCTTCCTTCCGTTCCCTGCGCTTGGCGTTGCTCATGTTGCGGACGGTGCCGCCAACGAAGGTCTCGTCCACTTCGACAGGCCCGCCCATCGGCGGTTCGTCGTCATCGTCGCGCTTGAAGGCTTCACGGATGCGCTGGAGCATGAACCATGCGGTTTTCTGGGTGACGCCGATGTCGCGGTGCAGCTTCATGGACGACACGCCCTTCAGGGAAGTCATGTGCAAGTAGATCGCCAGCACCCACTTGCGGAAAGGCAGGGGCGACTTCTCCATGACCGTTCCGGTCTTCACGCTGAAGTACGACCGGCAGTCGGTGCACCAGTATGGCATGTTGCCATGGCTCGCTTCATGCGTGCGGTCGCTGCCGCAATGCGGGCACTTGCGGCCTTCCGGCCATACCAGGCTTTCGAACCACTCGCGGGCCGACTTCTCGTTGGGGAACATTTCCGTCAGGTCGATGATGGTCAGGCCCTTTCGGAAGTTCTTGCCCGGTGCTTGCGCCATTTTGTCGCCTTTCTTTCTGGTTGCAGAAATCATATGGGGACTCATGGAGCGAATGTCAATACTAGTATATAATGAGGCGTTTGCGCTGCAGCGTATTTCGTGAGCGGTGCGAGCTACCCGCACATC
>VXPN01000067.1:0-8795 GCA_009839535.1 Boseongicola sp. SB0662_bin_57
ACCTGATGACTTCCCTGCGGGTTTCGCAAATATTTGCAAGGCGGATGATCAGGCAAGCGGATGACGGCGACGGCGAATCGTCCGCTGGATCAATCATCAACCTGTCCTCGATTGCGGCACGTCGCTCCCAGCCCAGGCTTCTGGCCTATTCGGTGAGTTCGGCAGCGCTTAACCAGATGACGCGTGCGCTGGCTGTCGCGCTCGCGCCGCACCGAATCCGAGTGAACGCCATCGCGTTCGGCTCGGTCATGAGCGCCTCCTTGAAGGATGCTCTGGACGGCGACAAGGACATGCGCGACGAGATCGTCTCCTCGACTCCGCTCGGCCGCATCGCGAGTCCGGCCGAACTCGCGGAAATCGCCCAGTTCCTGGCTTCGGACGGATCGAAGTTCGTGACCGGACAGATTCTCACGGCGGATGGCGGAAGGACTCTCGTCGATGCCGCCGACGCCCCGGCGCATTGACGCCGCGCGCGCTGGGAGACGCCAGGCTCCACGGTCAACGACTTGCTGGAGGAGCGGCTTGCCGCAGGGACCGTTCATCCGAATTCCGCACTGCAGGCGCATCGGGACATGCCTTGACGTTCCCTGATCACTCTGTCCAATTGTGCCAGCGCTCCCGGAGGGGAACGCGCAACACCTGAACTGCGGATGCCGGACGCCTTCCATGCTGCTCCTGATAGACAATTACGACAGCTTCACCTTCAACCTCGTCCATTTTCTGGGTGAGTTGGGTGCCGAATGTCGCGTCTGCCGGAACGATTCCCTGCGGGTTGAAGAGGCATTGGCGCTGAAGCCGTCAGGGATCATCCTCTCCCCAGGACCGTGCGACCCCGACAAGGCCGGCATCTGCCTCGCTCTCGTGCAGGCCGCAGCCAAGGCCGACGTGCCCCTGCTCGGCGTCTGCCTCGGACATCAGGCAATCGGACAGGCTTTCGGCGGAAAGATCGTGCGTGCACGTGACATCGTTCATGGCAAGCCCGGGACGATTCATCACGAGGGCCTTGGCGTCTTCCGGAGCCTGCCTTCGCCGTTTCAGGCGACGCGCTACCACTCGCTGGTCGTTGATCGGGCGAGCCTTCCCGACTGCCTGGAGGTGACTGCCGAACTGGAGGATGGCACGGTCATGGGCCTTCGCCACCGGAACCATCCGGTCGAAGGCGTACAGTTCCATCCCGAATCAATCCGTTCCGAGCATGGGCATGCCATGCTGCATAATTTCCTCAAGTCCGTTCCGGAGCCGGCATGAGCGATTCAATGAGACCCCTGATCTACGCGGCTTCTGAAGGGCCGCTGAGCCGCACGCAGGCAGAAGAGGCGTTCAACATCCTGTTCGATGGAACGGCCACGCCCGCGCAAATGGGTGGATTCCTGATGGCACTTCGAGCGCGCGGCGAAGCGGTCGCCGAGTACACTGCCGCCGCCGCGGTGATGCGCGCCCGATGCGCGGCCGTAAGCGCTCCTCCCGGCTCCATGGACATCGTTGGCACGGGCGGCGACGGAATGGGCACGCTCAACATCTCGACCGCCTCGGCCTTCGTTGTGGCCGGGGCCGGCGTTCCTGTCGCCAAGCACGGAAACCGCAATCTCTCGTCCAAGTCCGGCGCCGCGGATCTGCATGCCGCCATGGGGATCGAGGTC
Organism: Boseongicola sp. SB0662_bin_57; assembly: GCA_009839535.1. GTDB lineage: Bacteria > Pseudomonadota > Alphaproteobacteria > Rhodobacterales > Rhodobacteraceae > JAJEFO01. Next base: position 1,641 of record VXPN01000067.1, read on the forward strand.
ATGGTCGGGCCAGACGTCGTGGAAAGGGCGCTGGCCGAAGTTGGCATCGGTTTCATGATGGCCCCGATGCATCATCCGGCGATGAAGCACGTCGGTCCGGTCAGGATGGAACTGGGTTCCAAGACGATCTTCAACATTCTTGGACCGCTGACGAACCCCGCAGGCGTCAAGCGCCAATTGACCGGTGCCTTTGCCATCGACCTGATCTTCCCGATGGCGGAGGTCCTGAAGGAGCTCGGCAGCGAGGTCGTGTGGCTGGTTCATGGGGCCGACGGCACCGACGAGATGTCGATCTGCGGCCCGACTTCCGTCGCTGTCCTGAAGGATGGCAAGATCTCTTCGGCTGAGATGCATCCCGAAGATGCGGGGCTTCCCGTGCACCCCCTGAAAGACATACTTGGTGGCTCACCAGGCGAGAACGCCGTCGCATTCCGTGCCCTTCTCGACGGCGCTCCCGGCGCCTATCGCGACGCGGTCCTGCTGAACTCCGCCGCTGCGCTCGTGATCGCGGGCAAGACGGACCACCTCAAGAGCGGCGTCGAGATCGCCGCCGACAGCATCGCTTCCGGCGCTGCTCGTGCAAAGGTCGAAGGGCTGGCCCGTGTTACGTCAGGGTCCTGACCCGCGCCCGGCCACAACCGGGCCTCGGGCAGGAATTTGACCGGAAACCTCGGCGCCTGGGCGGAACTGCCGTTCTTCAAGGAGGATTGGCCCCGAATTGCCGAGGCCCTTTCTGCCGACACACGGCGGATCCTGCCACCTGCATCGATGCGTTTTGCTGCCCTTGAACGGTGCCAGCCGGCAGCCACGCGTGTGGTCATACTCGGCCAGGATCCTTATCCGACGCTCGGCCATGCCAACGGGCTGGCGTTTGCGGTAGCCGCTGGCACGGCCCTGCCAAAGTCGCTCAGAAACATCTTTCGTGAGCTTGACGACGACATCGGGCGTTCTCCCGCAACGGGCGATCTCGCCAGTTGGGCGGATGCGGGCGTATTGCTCCTCAACACCGCGCTCACGGTTCCGGAGGGAAATGCCGGCGGGCATCTGCATCTGGGTTGGGACGCGCTTGCCGCCCAGGTGCTTCGACAATTGTCCGCTTCTCCGCGGGCATTCATCCTTTGGGGAAGGCATGCAGAAGGCTACGCAAGGCATATCAAGGGCGATCACCATCTGATCCTCAAGTCCGCCCATCCCTCTCCTCTTTCCGCCCATCGCGGGTTCTTCGGGTCGCGTCCGTTCAGCCGCGTCAATGCCTGGCTGCAGGAGCACGGACATGCACCAATTCCATGGACCTGAATCCAGCGGCGCCAGCGGAAGCTGCGAGGCGCCCGTTCCATGACGAGGTTCGGCCCGTTGCAATCAGGAGTTGCTGCCGCGGGATACGGGAACTTCCGCGAAGACGAGTGGCGGAGCATCCGCTTTCCAAGAAGCCGCCAAAAGGATATCCGAACTTCATGACCAACGTGCTCGACAGGATCAAGGCCTACAAGCTTCAGGAAGTGGCTGCCGCCAAGGCGCGCCTGCCCCTGCACGCCCTCGAAGCGGCTGCAGGCGAAGCTCCAGCGCCGCGCGGCTTTGCTTCTGCGCTCATGGAGCAGTCAAGGACCGGCTACGGCCTCATTGCCGAACTCAAGAAGGCAAGCCCGTCACGAGGGCTCATCCGGACCGACTTCGATCCGGCGAAACTTGCGCGCGCATACGAGGCGGGCGGCGCAGCCTGCCTTTCCGTGCTGACGGATGCGCCGTCCTTCCAGGGTGCACCGGAGTTTCTGGGAGAAGCCCGGACGGCAAGCCGACTGCCATGCCTGCGCAAGGACTTTCTCTACGACACCTACCAAGTGGCCGAGGCCCGTGCCTGGGGCGCCGATTGCATCCTGGTCATCATGGCCAGCGTTTCCGACGCGCAAGCACGGGAACTCGAGGACTGCGCGATCAACTCCTGGAACATGGATGTCCTGCTCGAGGTTCACGACGAGCAAGAGCTCGAGCGCGCCATCGCCCTCACGTCTCCCCTCCTCGGCATCAACAACCGCGACCTGAAGACCTTCGAGACGGATCTAGCGACCACTGAACGACTCGCAAGGCGGGTCCCGGCCAACCGGCACATCGTCGCCGAGAGCGGGATTTTCACGCCCGACGACCTGGCACGCCTCGCGCGATCGGGCGCACGCAGTTTCCTGGTTGGCGAAAGCCTGATGCGCGAGGACGACGTGGCTGCCGCGACCCGGTCCCTTCTCGCCGGGCCGGCCTCATCCGAAGGAGCCGCCTGATGCCCGACCTGACACATTTCGACGGCAAAGGCGACGCGCGCATGGTCGATGTCTCCGAGAAGCCCGAGACCGACAGGATTGCGGTGGCAGAGGGATGTGTCCGCATGACGGATGAAACCCTCGCAGTGATCACTGAAGGCCATGCGGGCAAGGGAGACGTGCTTTCCGTTGCCCGAATCGCGGGCATACTCGGCGCAAAGAAGACCTCGGACCTGATTCCGCTTTGCCACCCGTTGCAGCTCACGACAGTCAAGATCGACCTTGCCGCCGAACCTGGACTGCCCGGCGTCCGCGTTGAGGCGACCGTCAAGTCGTCCGGCCAGACCGGCGTCGAAATGGAAGCCCTGACGGCGGTCGCGACGGCCTGTCTCACGGTCTACGACATGGTGAAGGCCGTGGAAAAGTCCATGGTGATCGAGAACATCCGCCTCGTTCTCAAGGACGGCGGCAAGTCGGGCCGATACGAGGCGTGCCGGTGATTTCGGTCGACGAGGCGCTTGGCCACATCTTCAAGCTTGCGCTGCCTTTGGAAACGGAGACCGTACCGCTGCGCGTCGCATCTGGACGGGTCCTGGCGAAGGCCCTTCACGCGAACCGCAGCCAGCCGCCCTTTCGCTCCTCCGTCATGGACGGCTACGCGGTCGCGGGCGAGGCCGAGAGCTATTCCGTGGTTGGCGAGTCCGCTGCGGGGCGCGGATTTGACGGAGCCATCGGACCCGGAGAAGCCGTGCGCATTTTCACGGGCGCTCCGGTCCCCGAAAGCGCTGCCCGCGTGATCATCCAGGAAGACGTGACTCGCGAGGGCGACACCATCCGCGTTGCGGAAAGCGCCGACCCTGAGCCGTATATCCGCGAGGTCGGCATGGACTTTGCAGTGGGATTCCGCATGGGCGCGCCGCGCCGGATGTCGCCTGCGGACATCGCCCTCGCGGCATCCATGAACGCGCCCAAGGTCGTGGTCGCCCGCCGGCCGGAAGTTGCGCTGATCATGACGGGCGACGAACTGGTCATGCCTGGCGAGTCCCCGCGCCCGGACCAGATCATCGCTTCGAACGCGTTTGGCCTCTCTGCCATGGTGGAGTCCGAAGGAGGCATGGCCCGCATTTTGCCGATCTGCGCCGACACCGCGCCGTCCCTTGAGGTCGCCCTTGGCTTGGCGGCGGATGCTGACATGATCGTCACCATCGGCGGCGCATCTGTCGGAGACCATGATCTCGTTGCAAGCGTTGCGCACAGGATGGGCCTCGACCGCGCCTTCCACAAGGTCGCGATTCGCCCCGGAAAGCCGATGATGGCAGGCCGCATCAACGGCACGCCGATGGTGGGCTTGCCAGGCAACCCGGTCTCGTCGATGGTCTGCGGCCATGTCTTCCTCAGGCCGATGCTGCGGGCGATGCAGGGGCTTGAGGCACGACCGCTCGAGCGACGCGTGGCGCGGCTGTCATCACCGGTCGGCGCCAACGGCCCCCGCGAACACTACATGCGCGCACGGCTCGATGACGACCTGATTGCGCCGGCGGAGCGCCAGGACAGCTCGCTTCTGACCATGCTGTCCGGCGCCAACGCCTTGATCGTTCGCCCTCCGATGGCATTGGCCCTTGATGCCGGCAACTCGGTCTCGTTCGTCGAATTCTGACTGCCTGCCTCAACGGCGACACGGCCGGCACCTTTGCGCGGCCGCTGCATGCACAAGGGTTTGCGTTCTGCAGCGTCTGCACGAGTCCGGGCGCTCACCCGCGCCATGGCCCCCGGTCGGGGATGCACACGCACCCCGAGGTGGAAACCGTTCAAGGGCAAAAGCGGGTCGATGGCGTCATATTCCGGCCCGTGGTGTCCGGCGCGATGGTCCGCCCGTGACCACAAATGCCGACGCCAGCAACCGCCTGGCGGATGTCAGGCCGTACAAGCCGCCGCTGTGCATCCGTCTCTTCTCCCCGACGATTACGAGCATTTGAGGCAGATTCCATCGCACCCCGCAGAAAATGGCGGGCGCCGAATTGCCGAGTGCCTTCGTCAATTGCGTCGACGCCAAAGCGGGCGATGGAGATCAACCAGGTTGACCTGCCGGTCGAATCCAGGCGCCCCGACATTGCGAACCGCGACCTTCCGAAGCGCGCCCAAGGATCACGAAGATTCCGGAGCGACACCAAGCCACAAGCCCTGAGGCGCCTTGCAATTCGAATCGCTCCCCCCATGGTGACGGTGACCTGCGAAGGTGCTATCGCTCGTGGCCGATGGCAAATTTCGCAGCAATTGATTTCGAAACGGCAGACCACCATTCCGACAGCGCTTGCTCGGTCGGTGTCGTGCATGTCAAGGATGATCGAATTGTGGAACGGTACCATCGGCTCATCCGGCCACCGAGAAAGAGGTTCGTTTTCACGTACATCCATGGACTGACCTGGAACGATGTCCGCGACTGCCCGTCCTTTGGCGAACTTTGGCCCGAACTGCGGCGCCTGCTGGACAGGGCGGACTTCCTGGTCGCGCACAACGCATCGTTCGATTCCCGGGTGCTGCGCGCGTGCTGCGAACATGCCGGCATCCATCTGCCACGGTACAAGTTTCGCTGCACGGTCAGCATGGCGCGCAACACGTGGAAACTGCGGTCGGCAAGACTTCCGGTCGTCTGCAAACATCTGGGAATTGCGCTGAACCATCATGATGCACTCAGCGACGCGGAGGCATGCGCCAGAATTGCCATGAGGGCGCTCGGATAGACATTGCGACGCAACTCAAGGCCGGTTGCGTTGAGAATGTGCGGCCGGACTTCGGGATGTGCGCATGTGCCGGAGACCGGGATTGCTCCGCTGGACGCGACCAAGGCGACCGGCGGCCACGAAACGCCCCTTGACATGCACAGGATGCCTTAGAGCTTGACCTAAAAGTCATGTTGATTTGCTATATATTGTGGTATCGTCCATCATATTTGCTAATATAGCACAACATATGGTATTTTGATTCAAGCTCTTAGGGAATTGAAGATGAGGTCGATACCTTCCAACGAAGCTTGGGAAGGTTGCCCTTTCTGGCGCCAGACTGACGAGGTGTTCCGACGGGTCAATGACTTGATCAAGAACACGAAGCGAACGGCATTTCAAGGCACTGGCAAACCTGAACCGCTCAGGGGCGACCTGTCCGGCTGCTGGTCTCGACGGATTGCGCGCGAGCACAGAATGGCATGCCGTGCTTCCGAGAAGGGCAAAGGCAAGGCGCAGGAAATCTCGGATCTCCGATTTCACTGTGGGTCAAGCGACAGATTTCGGGAGCACATAGTCTGTGCCAACTGGCTCGACGTCGGCACAACGCGGCCATGACGTGTTTGGCCGCGCCGAAACTGTCCAGATCAAGTTTCTGCAGGGCGCGATCGGCGTCGTGTCCTTCGGAGTCTCCGATTCACGCCTCTTTGAATGCGTCGCCAAATCGTCCACTGGCCACCGGAAGTTCAGGGAGACCTGCATTCGTTCCGGAAGGTGTGATCAGTCCCGTCTTCATTCTTGTCCATTTCGCGACGGCACAATTCATGAACAAAAATGTCCCGCGGACTAAACCGGCGGTGTGCCTAGCTTGACACAAAAAGCGAACACGGATAGAACATCGGCGAACGCAGCTGGTTGGCTGTCAAATCGAGTAGAGGAGACGAAGCGAATGCTTACCCGCAAACAAATTGAACTGCTCAGGTTCATACGTGATCGCATACAGGCCGAGGGAGTTCCACCATCCTTCGAGGAGATGAAGGACGAACTCGATCTCAAATCGAAATCCGGAGTCCACAGGCTGATCACTGCCTTGGAGGAACGCGGCTTCATCCACCGCATGCCTCACCGGGCCCGCGCACTCGAGATCGTAAAAGTTCCCGAAGCCCTGGAAAGGGAAACGGGATTCGAGCCGCAAGTGATCCAAGGCGACAAAATCGGCGCAGTCGCTTCGCACGCCGAGGCAGCTGGCACAGGAAGTCGTGCGATGGAGGTGCCGGTCATGGGGCGGATCGCGGCAGGTGTGCCGATCGAGGCGATCAGCGAGGTCAGCCACAACGTGGCCGTGCCCGACCAAATGATGGGCCGGGGTCGTCACTACGCGCTTGAAGTGATGGGCGATTCCATGATCGATGTCGGCATCAACGAGGGCGACATCGTTCTTATTCGGGAAACCGGCACAGCGGACAACGGCGACATCGTGGTTGCCTTGGTCGATGACCATGAGGCTACACTCAAGCGGTTCCGCAAGTCCGGCGATACGATCGCGCTGGAGGCTGCAAATCCGGCCTACGAGACCAGGTTGCTCCGCGACGACCAGGTCAAGGTTCAAGGACGCCTCGTCGGCTTGATGCGCAGCTATTGATCCTGTCCGGGCCGTCACGTTCCCTGAGCATATCACAATGCGTGAAGGGGCGAGCAGAGACCATACGACCCGCTGTTTCAATCCCGCAAAAGGATCGGCGCTGATTCCGCGCACTGCAAGGGCCGGACAGGCGCTTGCACGGCCCTGTCCGTGAATGTCGCTGACTGTCCCCGGCCCGCCGCGACGGCGCACCCGCGCGGTACGGCATTCGCTGCACGATCGCGCTTGTCGAACGGCACCGGCCCCACTATGATTCGCTTATGTCAGAGGCCATCGCGTTCGACACCCACCGCTTCGTCAAGCGCCTGACCGACTCCGGCTTCACGGAGCGACAGGCCGAGACGCTTGCCGAGGAGCATGTCTCCCTGCTCAACGGGAATCTCGCGACCAGGGCCGACGTCGAAAAGGTAAGGGCCGAAGTCGCGAAAGTCGAGGCCGGCATCGAGACGCTGCGGCAGGCGACGAAGGCTGACATTGCGAATGTCGAGGCCGGCATCGAGACGCTGCGGCAGGCGACGAAGGCTGACATTGCGAATGTCGAGGC
>VXPN01000067.1:8805-9913 GCA_009839535.1 Boseongicola sp. SB0662_bin_57
CCGGCATCGAGACGCTGCGGCAGGCGACGAAGGCTGACATTGCGAATGTCGAGGCGAAGATCGAGTCGTCGAAAGCCGAACTCCTGAAGTGGATGGTCGGCGCGCTGGTCGCCCAGGGCGGGCTGATCGTCGCTCTCGTCAAGCTCCTTTGAGGATGGATCCCCGGACATAGGCGAATCATGCCTGTGTCCCCTCCTGTCGCCGCATGCGTGGACGGGAATGCGATTCCGGACCTCGGTAGAGTCGGGGGCTGGCGCGCCAGCTTTAGGGTCCGGTGGCTCTTCCGTCGCTTTCGCTCCGGGCCTCAGTCCGGCTCCCATGGCCGCGTTTCCAGTCCCCCGCTCATCAAACCGGACGTGCGAATTTCCCGCATACGGCTTTCGGACGAGATCATGCCTTCGCGCTCGGAAGACCCATTGTCTTCCGCGTCAGGTGCACGAGGCCGTAATCTTTCCGCAGCCTCTCGTCCGAGAAGCGCACAAGGCCCCCGGACCTCACCTTGTGCTTTCGACAGAGCCACTGGCGCAGCCGCCTGAGCATCGGCACCTGAAGCGCGGGGCAACGAAACAATGCGGGACGCCATGGCAGCAGCCGAGGTCGCAGCCCTGGGAGCGAAGTGCCGGGCAGCGCATGCAATGGCGCAACACAAGGGAGGGAACGGTCATCCGGACGCACGACGGTGGCCGCACCGTGGGTGACAGTTCAGGGAAAGAAGTGCCGTGCCACCTTGTCGGCGCTCGCGCTCGTCGAGGCGCGTCGCCATCGGGCGGGCTTCCGACTTGCCGCTGCCGGACGGTCCGCGACCGTGCGGCCGGTCCGGGCCATCGTCCACGCGGCTTGACTTGCCGGACGCGGTGGCATGTACGTGGATGATCGCATGCCTGACGAAGCGGAAAGGCAATGAACCTGGATGTCGAACGTCTCCTCGGCGCCGTGGAGCGGACAATGTCGTCTCTGGAGCGCGAGGGACAGGCCGCCCGCGCGGTCACCCTCGCCCGCAGCTACGCGGCGACGGTAGAGGACCTCTGGGACGCCGTGACGAGCGCGGAACGGATCCCGCGCTGGTTCCTGCCGGTCAGCGGCCGCCTCGAACCCGGCGGTCGCTACC
>VXPN01000242.1 GCA_009839535.1 Boseongicola sp. SB0662_bin_57
GATGTGCGGGTAGCTCGCACCGCTCACGAAATACGCTGCAGCGCAAACGCCTCGTAAATGTATACGTTTGCATGCCCTATGTAATCGTATACATTGAAACTGCTTGAACAGCTCGATGGGAGAAGAGTCATGAAGAAATTTGCAGGTGCCGGCGCGGTCTTCGCAGCGTCCCTGGCGTTTCCGATCATGTCGATTGCGCAAACGGAAGTGGTGGTCTGGGTTGCCGGCGAACCCGGGCAAACGAACGTCTATGACGATCTTGCCGAAGCGTACAACGCGCAAAGTGAGGACGTGACCATCACAGTGGTCAAGAACTCGTCCGATCTCTTCAATCCGGCGCTGATACCGGCGTTGTCCGCGGGCGAGGGCCCGGATCTGTTCTCCTTCGGGACCGGACCGGGACAACCCGCAGCGCTGATCAAGGGCGGCTTGGTCGCTGACTTGACCGACGCATATTTCGAGCACAACTGGGGCGAGACGATCCCCGAGGGCATAGTGATGCAGACTTCCAGCGATGGAAAGCTCTGGGCCTTCGGCAACGAGGTCGAGACGACGGGGATGTTCTATAACAAGGCCATTTTCGCCGAGCACGGCATTTCTGTGCCGACTACCTGGCCGGAGATGGAAGCCGCCGTCGCCACGCTCATGGAGGCGGGCCATGACACGCCCATCGGCCTGGGAGCTGCGGACAAGTGGCCGGTGTCGCATTGGCAGTCTATGATGTTCGGCCGCTACGCCGGCCCGGAGGGAATCGCGGACGTTCTGTTTGGCGACGGCGCATGGACGGATGTGCCCTTTGTCGCCGCAGCGACCAAGCTGCAGGACATGGGCAGGTCGGGATGGTTTGGACCCAATCCCGTGGCGATCGGGTATGGCGAGTTGATGGATCGCTTTTGGGCCGGCGAGGTGCCGATGACCTTCACCGGACCCTGGGTGATTGGCGGCGGAATGGAGGCCGCCGGGGATCGGGTCGGCGACTACAGCGTATTCGCTGTGCCACCCTTCGAGGACGACCAGCAGATCCACCCAACGAACTCCATCGGCAGCGGCTGGTACATTCGCGAAAGCTCTGGGAGCAAGGACGCGGCCATTGACTTCATGAACTTCATGTTTGTGTCCATTGAGGGGCGGGTCACCCTGCTGAACGGCGGCACCGTCCCGGTCGGCCCGCTGGACGCAGCGCTTGCGACCGCGGAAATGCCGCCGCTGGCTGTCGACATCTGGAAGACGTCGGACGATTACGCGGCCAACGGCACCGTCCCCGCATTCCTGGACACGATTACGCCCGGCAGCCTGACAACAGTGTCCTATGACGGCCTGCAGGCCTTGCTGATCGACTACATGACGCCCGAGGAATTCACCGCCGAGATGCAGAGTGCCTGGGCTGCCTCCAAGGCAGCGGGCGAAATCATGCTGCCCGGCGGCATCGCGGCGCGCTAGCCGTCTTTCGCATGCCCTCGAATCGCCCCCGGCGAGGCCCAGGTCTTCGCCGGGGGCGGGTCTCAACGACCCGGCCGTCATCCAACCACCGGGAGTGGCGAGATGTTCCTTGATCCGGAGTCCAGGTGGGCGCAGCGGCTGAACCTGTTTCTGTTTCTGCTGCCCGCGCTGACGATCTACATCCTCTTTGCAATCTACCCGACCATTTCGGTGGTGGAGTATTCCTTCACGGATTGGGACGGCATCAGCCCGGAACGCAACTTTGTCGGACTTGCGAATTACGAACGGTTGTTCAGCGACAAGATCTTCTGGGCCGCCTTCCGAAACACCTTTGTCTGGTCCGGGGTGGTCATCGTGATCAACGTGGGGCTTGGGCTTGTGATCGCCGCAATGCTGGCGCGTGTCTGGAAGGCGCGCCTGCTCATACAGACCTGCATCGTGCTGCCGGTGGTGATCTCTCCAATGGCGGTCGCGACGATCTGGCGTTGGCTGTACCAGCCGACAGGCGCAATCAACCAGGTCCTCGAAGTCGTCGGCCTTGGCGGTCTTGCGACGCCATGGCTCGGCAGCCCGGACGCGGCGCTGTACGCGCTCGCGCTGGCGCATAGCTGGTCAACCATCGGGCTGAGCGTAGTCATCTTCCTTGCGGGACTTCAGGCCGTTGACGAAAACCTCTACGAAGCGGCACATGTGGATGGCGCGAACGCCTTCCAGTCCTTCCGCCATGTGACCCTTCCCGCCTTGCGCCCGGTCACGGCGGTCGTTTTCATCCTGACGCTGACGCAATCCTTCAAGGTGTTCGATATCGTCTGGGCAACGACGCAGGGCGGGCCCATTCGCTTCAGCGAGATCCTTTCGACCTACATGTACAAGCGCGGCGCCCTGGAGAACCAGTATGGCTATGGCTCGGCAATCGGCGTCGCCTTGCTCGTCATCGTCAGCCTCGCCACGGTTGTCTACATGCAGATCCAAAGCAAGGAGAACCGCTAGATGGGACGCTGGATCCTTTTCTTTGTTCTCGGCGTGATTGCCATCCTGATGGTCTCGCCCCTGATCCTGACGGTTTTCACCTCGCTCAAGCCCACGACTGAGTTGGGGAACCCGCCCTGGGCGCCGCCAGTCAGCCCGACCTTCGAGCATTATGTTCGCGTCTGGATCGACGGCGGCTTCAGCGGCTACTTCTTCAACACATTGGTCATCTCGGCAGTGGACGCGGTGGTGATGATCGCGATCGCCTCGCTGGCGGCTTATGCCATGGTCTTCATCGAGTTCCGCGGCAAGCTGGCGCTGCAGGTGCTGTTCCTGATCGGGCTCATGGTCCCGGTGACGGCGATCGTGCTGCCGCTCTTCCAGATCGTGCGTGGTTTCGGCCTTGTGAACACGCATCTCGGCGTGATCTTCGCTGATCTCGCGCTTGCGGTGTCGGTCTTCGTGTTCTTGTTCTCGTCCTACTTCATCGCGGTTCCCAAGGAGTTGCACGAGGCCGCCCGGATCGACGGCGCCACCGAATTCCAGATCTACCGCCGCGTTGTCATGCCGATCGCCACGCCTGCCGTGGTGACAACGGCGCTGCTGGAGTTCCTCTGGAGCTGGAATGACTTGCTGCTGCGCTTGCTGTTGTTGACGCGGGACGAGATGCGCACGCTTTCGGTGGGGCTTCTGAACTTCCAGGGCACGTTGACGCGGGACGTCACGGGGCTTTCCAGCGGGACAGTGATCATGGCTATCCCCGTGGTTCTGCTGTTCCTGTTCTTCCAGCGGCACTTTGTGCGCGGGATGACCGCGGGTGCCGTGAAATAGAGTTCGACATGTCAAGGCCTCTTCTCATCATGGATCAGCACTTCCGCCAGGTCGAAGAGCTGTTTCGCCCTGGCGCATTGGCCGAGCTCGGAACGCTCTGCAAGATCCACGGCGGCGTGAACTGTCCAATGAATCGTGACGCGTTTCTTGGTGCGCTGCCCAAGGCAGAGTTCGTGGTCGCGGCAAAGCCGGAATTGACGCGACAAGAGCTGGACTGTGCCCCTGAGCTCAAGGCCGTGATCGAGGTGGCCGGCACCTTTCAGGCGGGCCTCGACTATGACGCGTGCATCGAACGCGGAATCGAGGTGTTGTCCTGCGCGCCGGGTTTCCGTCGCTCGGTGGCCGAGATGGCGCTGGGTCTCATGATTGCGGGAGGGCGCGGCATCGTGGACGAACATGAGCGGTTCCGGGCCGGTACGGAGCGTTGGTTCAGCGACAACGTCGGTACCGACTTCTCGCTTTACGGGCAGACCATCGGGTTTGTGGGATTTGGGTCCATCGCGCAGGAGTGCATGCGCCTGTTGCAGCCCTTCGCGCCGCAGATCCGCGCGTTCGACCCATGGCTCGAATCGTCGGGCGCGTCATTTGAAGGTGTCAGTTTCGCCGAGCTGGAGGAGGTGCTTGCGACCTGTCGTTGCGTGGTGATCGCGGCAGTGCCTACTGACGAGAACTATCAACTCGTCTCTCGTGGCCTGATCGAGAAGATCCCGCATGGAGGCTTGGTCGTCGTCATGAGCCGCTCGCACCTGGTGGACTTCGATGCCTTGGTTGAGGCCGCCGAAGCCGGGCACATCCGCCTGGCCAGCGACGTCTTCCCCCGCGAGCCCGTTTCAAGGCGCGCCACGTGGCGACAAACCCAAAATGCAGTCTGGTCGCCGCATCGGGCGGCCGCAGTTGAAGGCGGACGTCACCTCATTGGAGACATGATCGTCCATGATGTGCGGGCGATCCTCTCCGGTTCACAGACGAGGCACCTTCAGGTTGCGTCGTTGGACACGGTCCGCAAGATCATACGCGCGCCGCAGGCGGCAGGATAGGAGGAGAGGAAGTGGCCGGTGTTGAATTGGTCAATTTGTCGAAGGCCTATGGCGACGTCGAGGTCCTGCACGACATCAACCTGTCGATCGCGGATGGCGAGTTTGTCGTGTTCGTCGGTCCTTCCGGTTGTGGGAAATCCACTCTGCTGCGCGTGATCGCAGGGCTGGAAAAGGCGACCGGCGGAGACGTGATGATCGGCGACAAGCGCGCCAACGACCTGTCGCCGCGCCAGCGTGACATCGCGATGGTGTTCCAGTCCTACGCGCTCTACCCGCAGATGACCGTGGCGCAGAACATGGGCTTCTCGCTAAGCCTTGAGCGCCGCCCGAGAGACGAAATAGCGCAAAAGGTGAGGGAAGCGGCCGACGCGTTGAAGCTCGGCCCGTTTCTGGATCGCAAGCCAGGGCAGCTCTCCGGCGGGCAGCGCCAGCGCGTAGCCATTGGCCGCGCGATCGTGCGCAACCCGCAAGTCTTCTTGCTGGACGAGCCCTTGTCGAATCTCGACGCCGCACTGCGCTCGGAAACGCGTGTCGAGATCAGCGAACTGCACCAGCGCATGAATACAACGATGGTCTACGTCACTCACGATCAAGTGGAAGCGATGACCATGGCGGATCGGATCGTGGTCTTGAACCGCGGCAACATCGAGCAGGTTGGCAGCCCGATGGATCTCTACAATCACCCGGAGACAGAGTTCGTGGCAGGGTTCATCGGCTCTCCCAGGATGAACTTCATCAAGGGTCGGTACGCGGAAGCCGTCGGCGCCACGACCTTGGGTGTTCGTCCCGAGCACTTCGCCATTGGGCAGGGCGACGACACTTGGGAGGGCCGCGTCACCTTGGTCGAGCGGCTTGGTCATGACACGATCCTCCATGTGAACGTTCCTGACGCAGGTGCTCTGACCGTCAGCCTGGACGGTCAGCATGCGCATCAAGTGGGCGACGTTGTACACCTGCGGCCGCAACTGGAACTAATCCACAAATTCGACGAAATCGGACGGCCGATTGCGGCCTAGCCGAATACGAGCATCGAGAAGATGAACGCCAAGAGACCAACTGTGAACGATGTTGCGCGCGTGGCGGGAGTGTCCAATGCCACGGTGTCGCGCGTGATGTCGCGGCCCGACCGCGTGAAGGTCGAGACCCGCGACCACGTCATCGGCGTGATGAAGCGCCTTGGCTATCGGGCCAACCCCGCCGCCGCTGAATTGCGACGCGGCAGAAGCAGGACGTTGCTTGTACTTGTGTCCGATATCACCAATGCGTTCTACGCAGAGTTCTTCAAAGGCATCGAAGAGGAAGCACGGTCGCAAGGATATGTGCTGCTGATTGGCGACACGTCCGAAGATGCCGATGCCGAGCGGGCGTTCTCGGACATGCTGCTGCTGAATCAGGCGGATGGATTGATCCTGAACACAAACGGTTTCCTGGAAGGTCTGCTGCCAAGCGACGCGGATGGTGCGTATTTCGGGCCGCCGGTGGTCTCTTGCGGAGGCCATAAGGAGGTCGAGCTTCCCACGGTGCGGACAGATGACGTCCTGGGCGGACGGCTGGCGGCGGAACATCTTGTCGAACTCGGGCATCAGGATCTCATTCAGGTCTGCGGGCCCTTGCACATGAATGGCTTCGAGCGCCGGTTTCGCGGGTTCAACGAGGCACTGATCGATGCGGGCATTCCGCGCCAGGGCGATCGCGACATCAGCGGCGCGCTCTCGGTCGATTTCGGGCTGCAAGCGGCGACGAAATTGATCGAGGCTGGCGACTTGCCCACTGCGGTCTTCGCTCACAACGATGAGACGGCCACGGGTTTCATGCATGGTCTCGTGAGAGCCGGGATTCGTGTCCCACAGGACATCTCGGTCATCGGCTTTGACGACATGCCCTACGCCGCGGTTTTCTGTCCGGGTCTTTCGAGCGTGCGGTTGCCCCGCCGCGAATGGGGCCGCTTGGCATGCAAAAGGCTGCTCTCGATTCTCGACGACGAACCTGACGCGGGCGGGCCTGTGATCATTCCGCCAAAGCTGATCGCGCGGGCCAGCACTGCCGCACCGCGACGCTCAAAGTGACAAGGAGAGCCGCTTGTGATACGCGCCGTCGTCTGGAACGAAAACGTCCATGAACAAACCAACGAAGCGGTCGCCGCGATCTACCCGGACGGCATACACAATTGCATTGCGCAGGCGCTAGACGCGGACACGGGAATTGCGTCCACGACGGCAACTTTGCAAGAGGCCGAGAATGGGCTTTCCGCCGCGCGGATCGATCAGACGGATGTGTTGCTTTGGTGGGGCCATGCCGCGCACGGCGAGGTCGCCGATGTCGTCGTGGATCGGGTCGCGGATGCCGTCTGGGGCGGCATGGGGCTGATCATCTTGCACTCCGCACACTTCTCAAAGATCTTCAAAAGGCTGATGGGCACTCCGTGCAACCTGACCTGGCGGGAGGCCGGTGAACGGGAACGGATTTGGGTCACGGCGCGCGGGCACCCGATCGCGCGCGGATTGCCCGAACATTTCGACCTGGAAAGCGAAGAGATGTATGGCGAACCGTTCGCGGTGCCCGAACCGTTGGAAACGGTGTTCATAAGCTGGTTTCAGGGCGGAGAGGTGTTCCGGTCCGGGCTGACCTATCGTCGCGGCGCCGGAAGGATCTTTTATTTTCGGCCTGGGCATGAGACCTGTCCGACCTACCACGACGAGAACATTCGCCGTGTCCTGGTCAATGCCGTGCATTGGGCAAATCCTGCTGCGGCACGCATCACCAATGTACACTACGCACCCAGTCGGGACGTTTCAGACGCGCTGGAACCCATTTCCGAGCGCGGCCCGAAACTCCACGCTCCCGGGGAAGAGGGGCTTCGCTGAACTTCCAGGTCTGCGGGTCAGGAACGAATGGGGAATTATATGCGCAAGTGACCATCAGGCCGCTCTCGCACTGATTTCACGGGTCGATGAGGTCGGCAACCCGAACGCCCCTCGCCGTGCAGACGCGCCGACCCCGGACGCCTCGTGCTCCGGGACGCGGCCACGCGCCGCGCACCGGATGTTCCTTGCCGCGTTGATGTCGGCATGTGCCGCGTGCCCGCAGGTGAAGTCGTCCCGAGTTCTGCGGCTGGCGGCTTCCGCCGCCCCGCACTCGTGGCATGTCCGTGACGTGTTCCTCGCCGGAACGGCGATGACGTTCGCCGCCTTGCATTCCAGCATGGCTTTCAGCGCCGTCCAGCCGGTGTTCAGGATGACGCGGTTCAGGCCGGATTTCCGGGGGACGTTCGTGCCGGGTTCCTCCATGGTCCCCTTGGCGGATCTCGTCATGGCCTTCACGTCCAGGCTCTCGACCGCAAGGCAGACGACGGCGGTCCGCTTGCCGCCGGCACGCTTGAGCACGGCGGAGACGGGCCTGCCGTCGGGATGCGGGTTGCCGCCCTTGCGCCGGATCGTCATCGGACCGAAGCCGGGGATGTGGAGCGTGCCGTCGCGCACCTTGACGCCGGAGACGATGGCGATGCTGTCGAAGAACGCCTTGCCCTTGAACTTCGGGAAGCCCGACTTCCCGCCCTTCTTCAGGCGGTTGAAGAAGCCCTTGAAGGCTTCGTCCAGCCGCTTGAGCGTCCCGCGCTGGACGGCGATCCCGCATCCGGCCATGTCCGGCAGCTCCGCCCGGCAGGCGGTGAGGGCCTTGCACTGGTCGAAGTATGTGCGCGACTTCCCCGTCTTGCGGTGGAAGTCGATCCGTTCCTCCAGCGCCGCGTTGCAGAGCTGGCGCCGGGCTTCGAGCGTGGTCTCCAGCCACTGCCAGTTGCGCCGCGTCTGGGGAAGGAGGCGGTAGACAACCTGCCTGTGCGTCCGTGTCAGGGCCACGTGTTTGCTCCTGCGTGAGCTTCTGGGGGCCGGGCGTTTCCGGCACCCGCCCACGCATCATGACCGGACAGAACGAAACAGCAACGTCTTTCTGACCGATGGTCACTTAGGCATATGATCCCCAACGAATGCCTCGGAGACTTCGGCCTGCGACATGGCGCAGATGTCCTGGATGTCACGCATTGCAGGATTCTCGCTGACGCGAATGTTGACCTGGTTCGACAGCGCCGGCGCGCCGGTTCTCTCGCAACTCCGGCTGGCCATCGGCTGCGATCCAGCCGCCGAACAAAGTGCCGACGAAGACCACCTCTCCAAGATCCTTCCGCATGTGAAGGCAGAACTGGGCAAAATCCGTGATCCCCCGAAAGTCCGGCGGCAGTTCGGAATTCCCGCATTCACGGTTCCGCGGAAGAAGGACTTCACGTGAATCGGCCAGCGCTTCGGAAAACTCCTCGATGCGAATCCAGCCTTCGATGCCCTGCGGAAACAGCCTCGATCATCCCTGTCCCTTTTGGCGCTTCCCAGATTTGCCCTGGTTGCCGCATCAAGTCATCTTGACATCAATGCATCAAGATGGCAGTTCCTTTGCCATGAGAACGACCCTGAACATCGACGACGAGATCCTGGAGGCGGCCAGGTCGATCGCGGGAGAGCGAAACCTCTCGGTGGGTGCGGCGCTGTCCGAGCTGGCGCGACGCGGATTGCGGCCGACAGCCCAGGTTGGACGCAAGCGCAGCGGATTCCCGGTGTTCGAGATCTCTCACGCTGGCGCTGTCCTGACCCTTGACCGTGTCAGGAAACATGAAGACGATCCTTGACCTTCCTGCTCGACCTCAATCTGCTGCTTGCCCTTGCGTGGCCGTCGCACGTCCACCACGACGTCGCGCACGCATGGTTCGAACGGGAAGCTTCGCCGGGCTGGGCGACCTGCCCGTTGACCCAGCTCGGGTTTGTCAGGCTGTCTTCCAATCCCGCGTTCACGTCCGACGCGGTTTCGCCGCCCGAAGCGCTCTCCCTGCTGCAGGCCATCACTGCCATGGACGGCCACGAATTCTGGCCCGACCACGTCGATTGCGTGTCGGCATCGTTTGTCGACGGCTTGCGGATCACCGGCCATCGACAGGTGACCGACGCGTACCTCCTGTCGCTCGCGCGGGAACGGCCGGGATGCCTCGCGACGCTGGATCGCCAGATTGGCTGGCTTCTGCCCCGGAACGATCGACCGAGCCCGCATCTTCGCATCGTCGAAACCCGCTGAGCCAGCGCTGTATGCATCCGCGATTCCGGCTCCGTCCGCGACGGAGCGAAAATTGCCTAAGCCCAACATCGGGTGCGCCAGGCTAACCGGCGCAAGGCACGGTGGCCGTGTTCACCGACAGGCATGGCAACCGATGGAACTTCATCGAACCGAGCCCATCCTGAACCGTCTGCAGTGCCCGGCATCGGCGAAGACCTCCTCCCGGCGATGGCGGGCACTGCAGACGTTCGCGGCGCCCTTTCCGGATCGGGAAGACGGGCAACGGGGCTGCTGCGCAGATTCAGCGAGGGAACGTCCGTTCCATTGCAGAGAGTCCAGGTTTCGGGTATCGATACTGCAAGGTCGGCAGTCACCCAGGCGTCACTGCTCCGTCAGGAGTGCTAAACCTGCCAACGAGAAGGAACACGACATCGCTTTCAGCAGGGCGTCCCTTCGTCAAGCCAGTGACCGACGAACCGGCACAGCGCCCGACCTGGATGCATGATGAC
>VXPN01000436.1 GCA_009839535.1 Boseongicola sp. SB0662_bin_57
GGAGCTGCTCGAGATCGTCGAGGGCCTCAAGGAGCGCGGCATTCACCTGGCCAGCATCGAGGAGGGCGTCGACACGTCATCCGCCGACGACGAACTGGTCTTTCACGTCTTCGGAGCGATTCCCTGGAGAAAAGGTTTCCGCGGCGGAGAAGCTCATCAAGGCCGGAATGACGCTCGGACGGGCCGCAAGGCAGCTGAACATTGGCAGGGCAACGACTTGCAGGATCGAGCAGTCGCTCCGTTGATCCCGGAAGTGCCCGATCTGTTCTTCCTTAGGGTGTTCCAGCGTACAGATCATGCGATGACGCCCGATCTGCCAAGAACCCCAAATTCGAGCTATCGATTGTCCTCCACAGGCAGAATCATGACCTTTCGGCGCGTGCCTGCCGGCTTCACGAACCGAAAGCCCGCCTCTTCGAAGGCCGGAACCAGTCCCATGAAGCGGTAGGTGGTTGAATCCGGCTCGACCGGATAAGCCTCGACATACCTTGCCCCCTGACTTCTTGCTTCAGCAATCGCAGCCTGCAACAGCTGCATGGACACGCCCTTGTTTCGGAACTGCCGGTGCACGAAAAAACAGACAAGCGACCACACCCTGTCAAGCGTTTCGTCGCCGCCAAGCGGTCTGTAGCTCGCGCGCGGCGCGATGGAACACCAGGCGACAGGTTCGTCATCGCGATAGCAGAGAATTCCAATCGGCGTTCCGGAGGCAACCCGGCTCTTCATGGAAGCCTTCTTGCCAGCCTTGCCCGGCAGCATTTTCTTGAATTCATTGGATCTCCAAGCCATGCACCAGCAATAGTGCGGACTGCCGCGGCTCTCGAAGAACCGTTCGAAATCATCCCAGTTTTCCGCGGTCACCGGTGCAAACTTCAACATCATGCATCTTCCAGTCCTGCAGTTGATGCCCGGCAGGGCGATCCGCCCGGCGAGATCTCCACGTGACGACAGCCTGTAACGGCCCGGAACTTGCCTTTCAAACCCCGAAAGTCTCTCCCGGTGCCGCATTGAAGGGGATTCTTCCGGCGGAATGCTTGCTTCGAGCGCCGGGGCCAACTGCTCGGCAATCGAAACCGTTCCGCTCATGGGCCTGCCTTTGCTGCCGAGGCTGCGTGAGGCATCAGGAACGCCGCGATGTCTTCCACGACATCGGCAAGGTCTTCCGGATCATGCGCGACATCCTCGACAAAGGTGCGCCATTGCCGCCGCTTTTGTTCATCGGCCGCAAAGGCCGGAGTCAGGGCGTCTGGCAGTTCGCTTGGAATTTCGGTTTCGCGTCGCGCAAATGTTGCGGCGATCGCACGGGGAAGCCTTTCATCGTCAAACGGGAACGACCTGCTGAGCAACCAGATGTCGTAGAAGTCCTTCATCCGGCTGTTGGCGCGGCCGAGAGCGACCATGGCCTGGAACATTTCGGCGATGACCGTCTCCCGGGCATAGGCGCGCAGCCTGGGCGCCGGCAGATCAAGAATCACCGGATAGTCAATGGGCTCGACACCGGGTTCGAGCGCATCACCGAATCCGATGTCGATGGTCAGATTGATCCGTGCGCCAGCGATTGACGCGGTCGTGCGCAGGCGAATCCCGCCATATTCGAGTTCGTCGCGGATGCGGTCGACACGCAGGGCAGCCGCGTCGTATTCGACGCCGTCATTGGCATCCTGCGCCAGGATGTCCCGAAACATCGCAATCATTGCGTCTGTCTGGGCTCGGATCACCGAAGCCCAGCAGATCGAGATCCCGTGTTCCCCTCTGCGGATCCTCGAACCAGCTCATCAGCAGCATCGCACCCTTGAGCACGAAACGCTCGGCGTAAGCGGATTGCCCGAGCCGATACAGGAGCCGCTCAAGCGCAAAGCGCGTGAGCACCAGATCGAAGTTCTGGCCACTTGCCCTGGAAAGGTTGAGGAGACGCGCCCGCACCGAGGCGGCAATGTTCCTTATCTCCTTAGCCATTGGCGGTCAGTGCCTCGAGATAGGGCCGGCTCACTGTCGCCACACCGCCCTGCTCCGCCTGCCGGGCGATTTCCGCAGGTGTGGCCTTGCGCTGGCGAAGCGCTTCCTGAAGGCCTTCAATGGCGACCGACAGTCCGATCTTGTTGCGATGCCGAAAACAGTCGGCAACGGTCTTGGCCACGGCAAACACCTTCACCGGCACGCCCTCTATCGCATGGGTCTCGACACTTTCCGCCAGAAGGTTGTCGGCAAACCGGACCACGCGGATCGGAACCCCTTTCGATGCTGGTGCCCAGTCCCTCCTGCCGATCGCCATCCAGACCTTTCCCGGCAGCTGGTCGGTCAGGCCATGGAAAGCGAGCGCCGAAACAAGGCAGACGACGCCTCGGGGCACCCGTTTGGCCGCTTCCGCAAGATCGTGGTTCACGTCGAGCGGGGCATCGGGAAGCTGGTAAAGCCCACGCGACAGGCGGACCACGTCTCCATCCCGTGTCATGCGGCTGACGGTTGCTGCCGTAACCCCGGCTTCCCGCAGCTCCGCGAGGCGCAGGATTCCCCGCTCCGCAAGGAGAGCGTGAGCTTTCTCGCGTTGTGAACACGTCCGGATCATTGATACGCATTCTCTTAGTTTGCCACCTATAGTGCAAGGTTTTGTATCACATGGTCCGACTGCAGAACAGACCCGTCGACGATCTCGGAACCGTCAGCCAGCTGAACTGGCCTGAGGAATTGCACAGACATCCACGCAGACCGAAGTGTCGGCATTCAACGATTCCTAACCCGACTTCAGAAACTCGACGGGCGCGCGTCTGCCA
The DNA here is from genome assembly GCA_009839535.1 of Boseongicola sp. SB0662_bin_57. Classification (GTDB taxonomy): domain Bacteria; phylum Pseudomonadota; class Alphaproteobacteria; order Rhodobacterales; family Rhodobacteraceae; genus JAJEFO01. The sequence goes on from VXPN01000436.1 coordinate 2,772, forward strand.
TGCATATGCGCCTGGCGAAAAGTCCGAGCCTTTCAGGTCCACAAGTCGGGCGGCGGCCTCGATGTCGCGCTCGTGAAAGTCCTGCGGCTGGTAGAACCGCCTGGCTGCCTTGAAATGCCCGCACATCAGCAGGAACCCGATCTGACCGCCGTGCGCGCGCAGCGTTGCGGCCGTGTCCGTCAGACCCTTGGGCAGGTCGAAGAACCGCTTCCGCTCGCGATGGTCGAACACGGGCGGTCAGTCGAAGGCCGCCTGCTCGTTCGCGGTGAGGATGCGCATTCTGGCCATGGGCGAACTCCGCTGAAACAGCCGTTCCGAGAACCTTCGTTTTCGGAACGTGCGGGGCGTCGATCTGAAATGCCAGCCACGGTGCCGGAATCGTGTCCGCATTCCTTGTTCTGAAAACCGTGCTCTTCTACGGTCCGGGAAAAGGGATTCCAGAACAAACCATCATGCTGGTCGGAGGGGTCGTATATCGCCGCGCCGAGGGCGAGCGTCACGCCCTTGCGCTCGAGCTCCTTGGCAATGTCGCGCGCATCCGGAACGAAGCAGGCCAGGCGGTCCATCTGGGCCTGAAGCCGGACGACCTGTTGCCATATGCGGTTCGCGAAGAGACCCGCCGCGAACACCTCGTCGTTCTGCGCGGGATCTACGGCTACAGGATGTTCAAGGGCAGGCACGTGCGCCGAATGAAGTCCTGGCTGGCAGAGCATGCCGAAGCTGCAGGATCCGGAGAGGACCTGGTGCGAGGCTTCGTTGAGGAGTGCCGCCGGAGGCTTGTCATCCTGCCTGCCATGTCGACCATCGAGCGGCTCTGCGCGGATGCCCTGGTCACGGCGGAACGCCGAATCGATGCCCGGATCGCTGCACGTCTCGACGGCAGGATGCGCACGCGCCTCGACAGCCTGCTGAACGAAAGCGCGGACGGGCACACGAGCAGGTTCATATGGCTGCGGCAATTCCAGGTGGGGAACAACTCGGCCGATGCCAACCGCCTGCTCGACCGGCTCGAACTCCTGCAGGAACTGGACCTGCCCGCCGCGGTTCTCGACGGCGTTCCGCCCCACGGGATCACGCGCCTGCGCCGGCAGGCGGGCGAAGCGAACTGCGTTGCGACTCGATCATTGGCTGCACAGTGAAAAACGACTCTTCGAGACCGTCGTGGACCGGGATCAACCGTGCCGACGATGGAGACCGGGCAGAGCTTATCTGCCTGGATCCGGGACGAGAAAAACGGGTGCGGCGGAAGATGCGCGCCACGCATCTTGTTCCGCCTTCCGCCTTCGATCCGAATAGATCCCGGAAAGCCAAGGCGTTACGGGCGTGATTGCCATTCTGCCCAAGCGGCGGTCGACAGCATGCGGGCACTGTCAAGATGCCGCCGCGTCACGCACTGTCACTCGCGCCCCGCCAGAACCACGAGAGGCGGCGGGTTGATGCAGGGCTTCTCCTTCACCACTGGTCCGATGTCACTTTCAGGCCTCAAGGCTTGAATCCTACGGCTCACCTCTACACCCCCGAAGGACTTACCGAGAGCGGGAGCTATCCCGCCGTCGTCATCTCTTCCGCCATGCCTTCGAAGACATAGTCGTTCAGAAAGAAGCGCCGGTCGAACAAGCTGCGCTCGACCTCGGACAATGCAGCTTCCTCGCAGATGTCGTCCCATGCGTCCCGGATGGTACCGATCTGCCGGTCAATGATGGCCTTCGCCGCATCCTCGTCGAGCTGGAAATTGGGCGCGGCCTCCAGGCAGGTCGCAAGCGTGCTCGCATTGTTGTCCCCGACGATCAGCATCGCCTGGCTGGCCACATTGCCGGACCTGCTTTTCGGGCAGATGTCATAGGCAGGCGTCAGGGTCAGGTGCTCGCCGTCCCAGAAGCCCGCATGGTTGCGGGCGTGGTCGTCGGTGTTTCCGCACAGGACGTTGAACACGAGCCGTCCGTACAGCTCGTGCAGCGTCGCCTTCGGCGAGGTAAAGCGATGCCGGATGATCTCCGCGAGGTCTTCGTAGCTGGCGTATCGCGCCATCATCTCATCGAGAGCGAACAGCGTCAGCGCCGAGACCATCGCCCTGCGCGTCCAGCCATCCTTCGCCGTCGCGCGGTCGAAGCGCTCGACCAGCAGCACGTCCTTGCCGGCGACGCGCTCAAGACGCACGGGGGCGGCGTCGAGCCCCGCGTCGGCAGCGAGGCGCATGGCGACAAACTCCGCCTTCACCACGTTGTAGGTGTCGGTCGAAGACGGGAACTTGGCGATCAGCTTCGTGTCGCCGTCCTGGATCTCCGCCTTCGGACGCGCACCGCCAAGCGATGTGCCGTGGTACAGCGCCTGATCAAGATCGGGCGTCAGCGACACGCCTTTCTCGACCTTCTCGGCGGCGCTCAGCAGTTCCTCGAGCGTCGCGGCTTGATCGGCGCGCGGCACGTACTCGGAAGGCGAGTGCTGGAAGTCCAGGGCGCCGATGCGGTCGGAGCCGGACTTCAGCAGATAGGTCAGCTCGTCGAGTTCAGCGGTATCGACATCCTTGCCCTTGCGTCCGAACAGCCGGTTCAGGATGACGCGACGGCCCCACGCATCGGGCGCGGCGTCGCGCAGGCACCCGGCCATGTTCAGCCCGGCCTCGGGCGGAATCGCTCCGCTGCCCAACGGCAGCTCCGGCTCGTAGATCGGGATGCGATCGTTCCGGTCCAGGTAGCTCTGACCGTAGTTGAACATCAGCCGCTCGCCGTCCCGCGCGATGCGGCCGGCGACGACCGGTTCCGTGGCGCCGGGCAGCCATATCCAGACATAGGCTTCCTCCGGCGATTCCGCGTCGGGGCGATCAGAAGTCATCCTTCACCTTCTTCGTTCCCTTGCGGACAGATTGCGGCAGCAAGGTGAGCTTGTCGCGTTCCATCGACAGATGGCGCGTCAGCGTTGTCGGTTCTGCTTCGAACAGGCGCAGCCCGACAATGGCGGCCACCTCGTAGGCGGCACCGATGGAGGAGCCCATTTCTCCCCTTTCGATGCGGTGCACGAGGCCGCGCGAAATCCCGGCGCGTTCGGCGACGTCGGCAACCGTGGAATTGCGTTCGATGCGCGCGTTACGGATCATCAGCCCGAGAAGCTCTGCGGCTTCGCGAGCATAGCGGGAATAGCTTCTGTGTGCGGGCTTGGCCATTGCTCTGTTAGCTCCATTAATAAACCATAGAATGATATCACGACCTATTTATAGATCATTTTAGCGGATTTCAAGCGAGTTGAAAGGCTTGTGGTCAGGAAATTGATCGTGAAATTGACCGTTCATGAAACATCGTTTTGGGATCGAACCACCATGCAACGCTCATGCTGGCCCAATGTCGAACCGATGCATGGCCGGTTCCGAGGGTTATCGAACCGGGGATCGGACCTGCTTCGTGATTTCGCCGACCCGGCCTCGGCTTGCCCCCCTTCCGATCTTCCCGTGAATCTCACGAATGCTGAGACTGGTCGATGCAGCCGGCGTTCGGATCTCCTTCACCAGCCCGTGAGGGAGAGGCGGCCGGCCCAGACGTCTTCCACGCGCGGCGGCCGCTTTCATGCCGGCAGTGACGCGCTCGCTGATCAGCGAGGATTCCAGCTCCGCCAGTGCGGCGACGATCGAGAACATGGCCCGGCCCATGGGGCTGGCCGTGTCCATCTGGCCCTGGACGCCGATGAACCGTGCACCGAGATGATCGAACTCTTCGAGAGCCGTCAGAAGATGGCGCGTGGAGCGTGCGGACCGGTCGAATTTCCACACGAGCACGCAGTCGACCTCCAGGTTGCGGACACTGGCCATCAAGGCACCCAATTGCGGTCGACCCTTCCGTCGGCCGGAAACGGCATGGTCGCAGCAGTCACCCACGATCTGAAGGCCCGCGCGCTCGGCATAGGCACGCAGCCCTTCGCATTGCAGGTCCGGCTTCTGATCGGGCGGGAAGACACGAAGATAGAGAGCGGTGCGGATCCTGTCGGTCATCTGCGCTGGCCATCCGTCCAGAAGTGCATGCCTTCGCGGTCGACCTGACCGCTATCACCATCGCCTTGACCATTGTAGGTTCTCCCAACCGCTTTCGCGTCCCACTTTATGACCTGATCACTGCCGAACACAGGTTCGTCGACGACCACGCCCGGACAGAAAGCGGGCGCCCTACACTGGCTGTCATGCTCAAGGCACGGCAACATCTCGGTTGCTTCCCGGATGTTCGGAGGTGCCGGATCAGTTTTGTCGCCACCTGACCGACAGGCTTGGCCTGCCGGAGGACACACCGTTTCTTGACGACGTACGACAGAAGAAAATGTCGCCAATGTGTGAGAGGGGTCACCTCGGCGAGGTCATTCCACACCGCGTAGCCCTTGGATTGACCCCGGATGCCAGTTGCACACCCTCCCTGTTCCACGGCGGAGAGCCACAAGTACGGTGTGCTCTTTGTCTTCGCGGCCGGGGTCCTCTGGCCAACCGTTGGGCTTGGCATTCACCTGATCGAAGAGGCCGTGGTCTGGCAAATCCTGCTTTACAGATCGATCAGCCTGTCGCTGTTTCTCTACATCGTCATTCGCGTACGGTCAGGCGAAAGCCCGTTTGCCCAAATCCGGCGCATCGGCTTTCCCGCCGTAATCGCCGGGTTGTCGCTGGTGGCCGCCTATTCCGGCGGGATCTATTCGATCCAGACGACCTCCGTGGCGAACGCAATGCTGCTTTTTGCGACGGCCCCTTTCATGGCCGCGATTCTTGGGCGGATTGCACTGTGCGAATCCGTGCGCGTCGCGACCTGGATTGCGATTGCGGTCGCCATTGGCGGCATCGCCATCATGGTTGCCGACAAATCCGGTGGAGTTGCCCTGAAAGGCAGCCTTGCCGCTCTTGGATCGGCGTTTGGCTTTGCCGTTTTCACCGTGGCGTTGCGTTGGGGACGGACTGGAGAAATGCTGCCGGCGGCGTTCCTGTCAGGCCTCTTCGCCATCATCATCACGTTTGGAACATGCCAGTTCCTGGGGCTGTCCGTCGCACTCAGCGTGCACGATGGTGGTGTTGCGATGGGCATGGGGATCTTTCAGGTAGGGGCAGGCCTGATCCTCTACACGCTGGGGTCGCGCAGTCTGCCGGCTGCGGAACTGGCCTTGCTGTCCCTGGCCGAGGTCCTGCTTGCCCCGGTTTGGGTCTGGTTCTTCCTTGGCGAAACGGCGAGCCCCAATACTCTGATCGGCGGTGCATTGCTGCTCGCGGCGATCGCCGGAAATGCGCTTTCAGGCAAGCGGCGAAAGCCACCGCCTATCACCACGCCCTAAAGATGATGTCGCGAGCCGCCCTTTGCGGATATCGGGTCCATCCCAACTTGGTCGACGCTGCCGAGAGTGCTCGCCGACGCCGGCTGCGACGCAAGCCCCAGCCGTTCCGCCCGGTCAAGGAGCGCCTTGACGGAGGACGGATACCAGGTCGCGCGTCCGCGGGGCGTCGGCACGTGCATCTCCTCGAGCATGTCGCACATCTCCTGCAAGGTGACGTCCGGACGCGACGCCCGCATCGCGGCCACCAGCGTCGGCAGGCGGTCGTCCTTCCGCCGCATGGTGGCTCGTTCCAGAACGGCCTCTGGCAACAGCCCCTCGGCGACGAAGGCCTTGGCTGCGCGCACGAGGCGCTGCAACGTCCAGCGCCGCGACTCCGGCAGGCGTGAGTTCACGACCGCCAGCACGTCCTGCCAGGGCATGTCGGGGCGCAGCCTGCGCACGTCCGGCGCCCAGTCGCCCGCGCTGCGGTTCAGGCGCTCCAGGAACGCGTCCCGGCGCGCCAGGCGAAGGCGTGACAGCATCGCCCGGTCGCCCGCCATCAGTCCCGGATTGCCGCCAGTCCGGCCTTCGGCACGGGCCGCGGCGAGACCCGACATGGTGCGCTCTCGGATCAGCGCCCGCTCGAACTCGGCCATCGCGCCCAGGATCTGGAGCGTGAAACGGCCTTGCGGCGACGCGGTGTCCACCGGATCCCCCAGCGACCGGAAATGAACGCCGCGGGCCTGAAGGGCGGTGATCGTCTCGAGCAGGTGCAGCAGGGACCTGCCAAGACGGTCGAGCCGCACGACGACAAGCGTGTCGCCGGCAGCCAGGCGATCGAGAAGGGCGGCCAGGACCGGACGGGACGGGTCGCCGCCGGAGGCGCGTTCCTCGGCCACGGACGCGCAGCCCGCCGCCCTGAGTTCGCGAAGCTGCGATTCCAGCGTCTGTTCGCCCGTGGAAACACGCGCATATCCGTGCAGGGTGCCTGTCCTGGCCATCAGGCCACTCCCGTGTTGGTTGAGGGACGGTTGGTCGAAACCGACCGGAGGCGGGGATGTAACAGGCGGCTTGCAGATCGACAGGGTCGCAGCATTGCCGCACGGCACCACTTCATGCCTGCACAAATTCCGATCATGGTCTTGCCTCGTGACTTCGAATCGTTTGCGCCTGTCATGCCCGGCTGCTGCGAGCTCGAAGCCCAAGGAACTCGAATTCCATTGAGCAACAATTTGAGCGCGTCGCCCTGCCCTGCCGATCGGGTTGCAGGACCGTCCACACCCTGTAACACTGAATTTACAATCTGACAAGTTTCATTCAAACTACCGTTTGTAAACGCATAAAATCTTGCGAAGACGGAGAGGATCGACCACCTTGGAGAATCCAGCCCGCATTTCCCTGGCGGACTTCCGCTCTTGAACCCCATGTCTGCCAACAACACGTCATGTCCCATGGCGTTGTCTCGGCATAGGGCGGCGGACAATGGCGGCGTTCCGCCTGTTAAGCACGGCAGAGCCAGGCCGAAGCTGTTCCGATGTCCTATACCGCGCTCGCCTTGACGTCCGAAAGAGCGCGTAGCCGATCACCGATCATGTTCAGTGAGAGGATGGTCAGGAACATTACGCCTGCCGGAACAAACGTGATGTGCGGCGCCTTGGAGATCTCTTCGAAACCGTCGCCGACCATTTTGCCCCAGGTTGGCGTGGGCGGCGGAAAGCCCACGCCTAGAAACGCCAACGCCCCTTCGATGATGATCACGATCGACATGCCGAACAGGACCA
>VXPN01000007.1:0-7833 GCA_009839535.1 Boseongicola sp. SB0662_bin_57
TCATGAGCTGACCGCCTGGCTGCACGCCCTGGACCAGAAGCGGTTCGAGCATCGCGCGGCTCGCATAGACGGCGGCAGTGTAGCCTGCCGGGCCCGATCCGATGATCAGGACTTTCGTGTGTCGCGTGTCGCTCAAGGCAGGTGCTCCCTGGGAAGAATGCTGGACCGATATAGTCCGGGAACCCGTTCATCGAAAGGGCCTTTGGCTCCGAAGCCAAGACGCCGCGGGCAAGCACGCGCGCTCTATCGTCGCAGGGCTGCAGAATTGTCATCCAGCCGACGGATGAATGCTTTCTTCTCGCCATGTGCCAGTCGGATGCCATCCAGCTTGTCGTGGAACCCGGCCAGGTTGCCGCTCTCTTGCGCCAATGCGTGCATGTCAAGTACAAGTTCCAGCGCTTGATCATAACTCTTGCCGCTGCGCCCGGAAAGTTCGGTCTCGATCTCGTTCCACACCCCGTCACCATGCCTCCGCAATCGGTCCAGACGCTTGCGGCGCGCCTCTTCCAACTCCAGACGTCGTCTGCGTTGCTCATCCGCCTTTGCCCGTTCCCGTGCAGCCAGGCGTTCCTCACGGATCGCCGCCGCGCGCGTTCGCAGTTCAGACAAAGTCCGGAATCTCACGCCATTGGCCGTGATGCCATTCACGTCCGAAGGCCGGACATCTGCCCTGATGTCCGTATGCGCAAGCGGGTCGCCTTCAAAGAACCGATGCAGCAATTCGGTCTTTTTGTCATCCGGCATCTTCTTGATCGCCGCGAGGGCGGTTTCCGACGGGATTTCGCCGCAATCCGGACCGGCGGTCGCGTCTGCGGCGGCACGGACAAGATCAGGATCAATGCCAAGGAACTCGCCGAAGGCTTCAAGGCCCTCGGTCAGCGGGCCTATCCCCGACAGCGGCTCCCGGGCGTCATCCTCAAGCATCTCCCTGTCCGCCGTGGCAAGCCAGAGAAGGTATGCCAGTCGCAAATCGCCGGAGAGCAAATCGGATCGAAGCGGGGCCAGGGCGTCAAGCCAGCCGGGACCGTCAGTCCATCCGTCGTAGCTTGCTCCTTCGTCATAGAGGAATATGTCGAGGAGGCAATCCTCGCCATTGTCGATGAATTCTGCAAATTCGCAGCAGTTGATGATCCGTTCCACGGTCGCCCGCCGTGCGAACCGGGCGGGGAGCCTGATCATCAGTCGACGCGTCCCCCCGGCCGCCACATAGAGATGCAAGTCGAACCAGCGCGCTAGGAACTCCTTCTGGTTGCCCTTGAAGTCCCCGTAGTCGTATTGGACGGCGAAGCTCGTGGACGTGATCTCCGCGCGGGACGACACGTTCCTCAGTCTTTGCTTGTCGGCCTCGCTCAGGCGGCGATCTGTCGTCTGGAACTCGTGGTACTGGTAGTAGCTCATGGCGCATTTTTCCTCGTTTCCGATCCGAAGGCGCGACGTCGGCGACTTTGGACCGAGGACTGAACGCGACCGAGAGAAAGATCCCGGTGCAAGAAATTGCCAACCTCTCTTCGCCGGCATCCCGCGCAGGAACCTGCCATGGTCGCATCAGGCCGAAGGCTCACGCGGCCTTCCAAGCGTCTCAAGATCCCGCCAAGGCCTCGATGTCGTTGCTCCTGACGCTGGCCTTGGTGAATTGTCCGGCGATTGCTCCCGGCCAAGGACTCAATTGACATGTCAGGATCGTGGGTCCGAATTGACGGGCGACCCCTCCGGTTGCTGCAGGTCATCATTGCCTGAACCCCTGCGGTCACGGCGGAGCGCATCAGCAGTGTCGTCGAGCGCTGACGCCGATGCCTCCCGCGAACGGATCAGCGGCGCGGTCCAGTCATGGGGCGGGGGCGGCTGCATGTCTGCACCGTCCCGCTCGATCGCATCCCGGAGACTGGATGCTCCATCTTGAAAGACGTTCACGGCATCGCTCGCCAGCGCTGCCTTTCCCTCCGCGCCGAGGTAGTCCGTCAGCATCTCCTCCAGTTCCCTCCGCACGAGGGCCAGAACAATGGGCAGCCGTGCGATCGCGTGGGCGGTGCTTTTCGCGTCGGCACCGTCATGCCTTGCCTTGTGATCGTCTTGCGTTGATCCGTTCATGCGAAACAAGTCCTCTGCGAGAGCATCATGTCCCGCCTTCCGTGCCTGGTCCCCGAGTTGTTGCAGATCATGGCTATGGCGTGCATCTAGCCCATGCCGCCCCATGACCGCCTTGGCCAGGTGCTCGGCCGCGTCGGCGGTGCAGGCGACGTACCTGCCGACTTTCCTGAGACTCTGTCCCCATCCGTCCCGGCGCCCCAGCTTGGCCAATGCCTCGACAGCGGCGTCAACCATGTCGAGCGACGTGCCAATTGATCTTTCGTATTTCTTCGTTTCCATGAACGGCATTCCCTCCGGTTCCGGCCTGGACCATTGGCCAGCCAGAATCATGCCGTCAGTGACAATCCCCCGTTCGACATGACCTATGCAGAGTGCCTTCCGCTCGAGGAGACGCTCGGGGATGGCGACTTCGTTGACGTACTGGTCGAGATTCACGTTCCTGAGCGGCAATCCGTCCGGTACCGTGCCGAGCCGTTCGCCGTCGCCGACGGTTATGAACGCGACGTCCCAGTCGCTGTTCGGAAGATGATTGCCGCGGGCCCGGGAGCCGAACAGCACCGCCGCTCTTGCCTCGGGCCAGACGTCCAGAGTCGCCCGCGCAGCGCGGCGAATCTTGGCGAGGGCGGCAGTTTCGTCCATGCAAATGCACTATCACGCGTGCCGGTTTTTGGTCAAACTTCCCGCTTCCTGAACGCCGGTGGCTTCACTGGGTTCAATGTCCACAGCCCGCCTTGGGCAGCGACTTTCGGATCCCGCACCGGTTGCCTGACGAATGGCGCGGCGCAGGCGCGCCGTCGCAGCACGATGCCCGGCAAGTCTGAACATATGGTCAATCAATTGGTCCGACCTCGCAACGCAGGATCGGACGGTAGCAAATCGCGACACATTATTGCGTGAAACTGGGCAGTCCGGTAAGATTCTGCAGACGAGGGAGCAGATGATCATGCCAGGTGAAAGGCTCGACGCAATCGACCGAAAGATTCTTGCGGAATTGCAGGCCAATGGCCGCATGACCAATGTAGAGTTGGCCCGACGGGTGGGGATTTCCGCGCCGCCCTGTCTTCGCAGGGTTCGGGCGCTTGAGGACCAGGGGTTGATTCGGGGCTATCACGCCCTGGTTGATGCCCGTGCACTGGGATTCGAAGTGCAGGTCTTTGTCATGGTCGGACTGCAAAGCCAGGCCGAAGCGGACCTGAGCGCATTCGAGTCGCGTTGCCGGAACTGGCCTCTTGTCCGGGAGTGCAACATGCTCAATGGCGAAGTGGACTTCATCCTGAAATGCGTGGCACCCGATCTCTCGACCTTTCAGCGGTTCCTGACCGATGAACTGACGTCGGCGCCGAACGTGATCTCGGTCAAGACGTCCCTCGTGATTCGGTGCGCCAAGGACGAACCCGCCGTGCCGTTTGACGTGCTCGAGGAGCGGCAAGCAGAGATCGCGTGACGCCGGAGCGTTGCACCGGTGCCGTCCGTCGCTTCAGGGAACTGCGCCTCCGTCGCGTTCAAAGGCAGATGACGGAAATCAGGCGACCGTAGTCCGGTTCCCTGCGATGCCGGCTTCGCCGATAGGAAAAGAAGCGGTCCGAATCGGAATATGTGCAATGCCCCGTCCATTGCGCATGGCCGATGCCTGCATTGCGAAGACGCTGAAGGCTGTAGCCAACAAGATCGAACTGAAGGCGGTCGTCACGTCCGTTCGCGAAGAATCGCGTGTTTCCCGGGTCGTCGTCGACAAAGCGTTCAAGAAATTCCGGCCCCACTTCATACGCGCGCTGGCTGATTGACGGGCCGATCACGGCGGTGATTCCAGCGGCGCGCGCACCGAGCCCTTCCATTGCATCGACCGTGGCTTCCAGGATTCCGTCCAGGGCGCCGCGCCAACCGGCATGCGCGGCGCCGATCACTTGTGCGGCCCTGTCGGCAAGGAGCACTGGCTGGCAGTCGGCGGTCAGTATGGCGAGGCCAAGGCCCGGGGTCGCTGTTGCCATCCCGTCGGCTCTTGGCGGCACATCGAACGGGGCGTCCGCTGCAAGCGCCGTGGCGGAGTGCACCTGGTGAACCGTGGCCAGGCGCTTCGGCGAGATGCCAAGAACGTCCGTCGCCCGTTGCCGGTTGATCGACACGGTCTCCTTCCGGTCCGTTGAGCCATGGCCGCAGTTCAGGCTGGCGAAGAGGCCGGCGGATGCGCCGCCCTTCCGCGTGAAGAAGCCGTGGCGCAACTCTTCCAGGGCCCCGGACGTGATGAACTCGATCGTCATGCCGTGAATCCGGGTGGCAACGGCGCGCCTTCCTGGTAGAGGGCCATTGCTCGAAAGAGCGTTCCCATTTCGTCTTCATGCGTCAAGCGGCGAAGCGCGGCGACATGGCTTTCGAGAGCGGATCCCTTCAGCCTTGCGGCCAGCCTCTCCGCGCGCTGGACTATTCCGAGACGTTCGAGGAACTCGCCTTGGGGAATCACCCGCGTGTGGGCGGCGGGACGGGCGGCATGTGCAATTGCCTCGAAGTCCACATGGGCGGTCAGGTCAGCCGTGCCGGGATCGGTCAGCGGCGGAACGCTCCTGTGAGCCTGGACGGCCTGCAACGTGTCGCCGAGCGAACGTTGGCCCCCGTAGTCCACCACCAGCGCAAGGCCGCCAAATTCGGTGATTCGCTCTCCGATGCTTCCCGCAATGGCACTGGCGGCCGGACGGATCTCGACGATGTCGCCGTCGCGTGTATCGCCCAGGCGGCCCGCAAGCGATTCGGGACTGACCGGATCCGAGAGGCCCAGGTTCAGGTTGCCGTCGTTGCCAACGCCAACCATGCGCTCCCGCCACATGGCGCCGTCTCGCTGGAACTGGCGGACGGGCAGCGCGTCGAAGAACTCGTTCGCGACGAGAAACAGGGGAATGCGGGGAAGGCTCTCGATCGTGTCGTGATGGTGCAGCTGGCGGTCAATGGCCTTCCGTTGCAGGTCGCGCAGAACCGGAGAGGCCTCCACGAGGTGAACGGAAAGGGCTTCGGGGAATTCGGGCACCGTCCGACTGGCTCGAAGCATGTCCGCCATGAGCGTGCCCCTGCCAGGGCCGAGCTCGGCCAGGCACGCTGGCCGTGGCGCCTCGCGGTCGAGCCAGGCTTGCGCGAGCGCAAGTCCCAGGAGCTCGCCGAACATCTGGCTGATTTCCGGCGCCGTGGTGAAATCGCCCGACACTCCGAGGGGGTCGTGCCTCGAATAGTATCCGAATTCGGGATGCAGCAGGCAGTCGTGCATGTAGTCCGCCACGGTCATTGGTCCCGTGCTGCGGATTCTCTGAACGAGGCGCCTCTCCAGCTCCGTCATCCGGAAACGCGCCCCTTGCAGGCGGGCGGGCTGTGCCGCGAAAGTCGCACTTCGTTCAGGGAGAGTCCTGGCGGGGCGATCCTTGCAGGAGCGGTCGATGCCGTCCGGCACGTTCTGCGCGGTTGGGCGGAAGAACCAGGGATTGCGTTCACGGGCGGGGTCTGAAGGCAAGGTAGAGTGCGAGCAGGCCGAAGGCGATCATTGGCAAGGACAGGAGCTGGCCCATGGTGACTCCGACCGGGCCGGCGAAGGCGACATGCCCCATGGGATTGCCTGCCGTCACGAACTGGGAGTCGGCTTGCCGGAAGAACTCCACTGCAAAGCGAGACGCGCCGTAGCCCGCGATGAAGATGCCGACAATTGCGCCAGGCCGCTTGAGCCAGCCTCGTGCATAGGCAAGCCAAAGAATAAGAACTCCGAGAACCAGGCCTTCAAGTCCCGCTTCGTAGATCTGCGACGGATGCCTTGCGCAGGCGCCTGCGACGCCGGGACAGTTCTGCGCGGCGGAACCCGGAAAAATCACGCCCCAAGGCAGGTCTGTCGGCTTTCCCCAGAGTTCGGCGTTGATGAAATTCGCGATGCGGCCAAGGAACAGCCCCGGCGGAGTTGCGAGCGCCAGTCCGTCCGCGAGTCCCGTCAGGGGCAGGCCGTGCCTGTACGCGAAGACGGCTGCGGCGACGGCAACGCCCAAGAGACCGCCGTGGAACGACATGCCGCCTTCCCAGACGCGCAGGATCGACAGGGGATCTTCCAGTGCCTGTCCCCGACCATAGAACAGGACATATCCGAGGCGGCCTCCCAGAACGACGCCGAGGATCAGCCAGACCAGGAAGTCATCAAGCTGCTTGCGGTCAAGGGCCGGGGATTCGCCTTTCCAGAGTTGCGGACGCCCGATGGTTCGGCGAAGGATCCAGTAGCCGGCCATGATTCCCGCAATGTAGGCGAGAGCATACCAGCGAATCGGCAGATTGATCGGGCCCAAGGGAATCTCGACCAGGATTGGTGAAATGTCGGGGAACGGAATTCCATGCTGCATGAATCGCGTTCGTGGCATTGCTGCGAGGTTGCGTCAACCTTGTGAAGCACGCAGGCGCAACCTATAGATGCCGGAACATGTTCAAGCTGGACGAGGTAGAGGCATGCAGACCCGAAACCCGAGATTGGACGATCTCGCACAGCTCATGATGAATTCGATGGGAGTCGCCCGCGGAGCCCGGGACGAGTTCGAGACGGTCATGAAGGGCATGCTCGACCGTTGGCTTGCAGGCCGGGATCTCGTGACCCGCGAGGAATTCGACGCCGTGCGGGCAATGGCGGAGAAGGCGCGCGCGGAGAACGAGGCGCTCCGGTCACGGGTCGAGGCGCTGGAGACCCGGAAGCGAAAGAAGTCCTGACCTCGAACTGCCGTGGCAGGATCGCCGACGCCGGCCGCGTTCGCGGAAGCTGATCGTTGCGCGAAAGGCTTGCCTGTTCCCGTGCGGCAAGGATTCGCCCGGCGTCCTTGCCGGGTGCCTGGCGGCTGTCGCAATGCTCCTTTCGCCACGGCGTTCGCAGGATTCGGCGCGCGGAAGGGGCGTCATTCGCAAGACCGGCCGATTGTCTCACTTTATTTTGGCTCCGGACAAGATTTCGCTTTACAGGTCCTTGCATTCGGAACACCATATCTCGGACGGTGGACGACAGGATTCACCGAATCTTGAATTGACGGCAAGCCATGGTGGGATCAACCGTCAGGCACGCAAGATGGGGCAAGACCGCATGTCGCTGACCGAGCAGTACATCACTGAAGACCTTCACCCGATCGACATTGTCGAACACGTGGCCGAGCGTCACGAGTGGGAGTTCGACCGGTTTGCGGAAGACCAGATCGCAATGGCGATCGAGGGGCAATGGCGGACGTACTCAATCACCCTTGCCTGGTCTCCGCAGGACGAGACCCTGCGATTGATCTGCACTTTCGAAATAGATCCGCCAACGGACAGGATGGGCGCTCTCTACGAGGTGCTGAATCGAACCAATGACATGTGCTGGTCAGGCGCGTTTGCGTTCTGGCAGTCCCAGAAGCTGATGGCATGGCGATACGGCCTCGTGCTCGCTGGGGACCAGTCGGCGAGCGCCGAGCAGGTCGACACGATGATCCGGATCGCTGTCCAGGCGGCCGAACGGTTCTACCCGGCGTTTCAGCTTGCCACATGGGGCAAGGAATCGCCGGAGCGCGCATTGGATGTTGCCATGACGGAGGCCTATGGCCGCGCCTGACGAGGGATTGCTGCGTCCGCACCATTGTCTCCTCCTTTGCTGATCGCGGGCGCACGGGAAGCGGGGGGGCCCCCCCGCGGGGCGCGCGCGCCGGCGCGGCGCGCGCCAGAACAAGGGACGGAGGCAGGCGCCGCCAGCAGATGAAAAGAAACATAAAAAAAAAAACA
>VXPN01000007.1:7843-9478 GCA_009839535.1 Boseongicola sp. SB0662_bin_57
CCCCCCCCCCCGAATATCACCCCGTCAACCACGGCCGCCCCCTCCAGTTTTTAATCCCCGCCTGGGGTTTGGCCGCGTCCCACCATTTGTCCCCTGCTTGGGTGCCGCGGGGCCCCGGGCCCGCGGGGCCCCCAACTGGGGCCCCCGGCTCTCCATTTCGGCCCTGCGAAAACGGGTGTCGGCACGGTGCCGGAACAGGATAGAAGGGGGCGAACCGGAAAGGGAGGCTCGCCATGGAATTTGGAGATATCGCGCACCGGGGCCTTGTTCTCCTTGGGTGCGGCAAGATGGGCGGCGCGCTGCTTCAAGGGTGGATCAGGCAAGGCATGGACATGAGCGCCGTCTGGGTGGTCGATCCGGCGCCTTCCGGCGAACTGAGCGCGCTTGTCGGCGTCAACCTGAATGCCGGCCTGCCTGCTTCGCCGGCGATCGTCGTGGTCGCGGTCAAGCCCCAGATGATGGACATTGCATTGGAGTCGGTGCGGCAGTTCGGGGGACGCAAGGACACCCTGTTCCTGTCGGTCGCGGCGGGGACGACGCTTGAACGGTTCGAGGCGGCGCTTGGATCATCGACTCCGGTCATTCGCGCGATGCCAAACACGCCCGCCGCAATCGGACGGGGCATCACGGCGCTCGTCTGCAACGGTCGGGTTTCCGAGGCTGGCATGGACATGGGAGAGGAACTCCTGTCCGCCGTCGGCCGGACCGTGCGCCTGGACCGGGAGGCGGACATGGACGCGGTCACGGCCGTGTCCGGGTCCGGTCCGGCTTATGTCTTTCACCTCATTGAGGCGCTCGCGGCCGCTGGCCAGGCGGAGGGCCTTTCGCCGGAACTGGCACTTGCGCTCGCGCGTTCGACCGTGGTCGGTGCGGGCGCGCTGGCCGAGGCCTCGCCGGAGGGCCCGGGGCAGCTTCGCGTCAACGTCACGTCGCCGGGCGGGACGACGGAGGCTGCCTTGAACGTCCTGATGGACGATGTCACGGGATTTCCCGCACTTGTCTCGCGGGCCGTCAGCGCGGCCGCCCGCAGAAGCCGGGAGCTTGGAAAATGACCATCAGCTTCGAGGAATTCATGAAGGTCGACATTCGCGTCGGCGAGATCACGCGCGCAGAACCGTTCCCGGAGGCGCGAAAGCCCGCGTTCAAGCTCTGGGTCGATTTCGGGCCGGACCTCGGTGTCAAGAAGAGTTCCGCACAGATCACGCGGCACTACGATGTCGAGACGCTTCGGGGGCGCAGGGTGCTCGCAGTCGTGAACTTCCCGCCGCGTCAGATCGGGCCGGTCATGTCGGAGATACTCGTGCTGGGAGTGCCGGACGAGGACGGGGAGGTCGTGTTGCTGAAGCCGGACAAGGATGTCCCGATCGGCGGTCGCATGTTTTGATGCTTGAACATCAGTCGTCGGTCCGGCATCTGGCACTGCGTCATGCCGGGCAGCGAAGTGCCAGGTTGCGGCGGACATCCGTGAGTCGATGCGTAACAGGCGGCCTCTCGCCCGTGGCGCACCTGCCGCTTCATCCGCTCAGCCTGGTGTCGCGACCGGCATTGGTCCAGGCACCACAATTTGGAGTGTTGCGGGGCGGGTGCGGCCCAGATTTGTTAAGTCATGCGGCGACCCGCCACTGGAAGAAGTCC
>VXPN01000496.1 GCA_009839535.1 Boseongicola sp. SB0662_bin_57
GGGATTCAATGAAATGGCGGTACAGATCCTGCTCAGGGAATCGACCGCTTCGTTGCTGGAGCGAAACGTGAAATCCTCCGGCAGTTTCTCGCAGTCGACCGCCGCGGCAAACGTCCGCACACTCAGATCGTGCGGCGGGGTGAACCCCGAGCTGGACAGGCTGATTTGCGGCAGCCGAAAGATCGCCAGCGGCATGCCGGCCTGCTGCGCGAACAGGAGAATTTGCTCGGATGTCAGCTTGCTCCACGGGTAGCCGAGCAGGCCGACGGGAAACGTCTTCTTCATGCTTTCGAGGTTCGGCTGCATCTGGTGGTCGATGCGGCGGTCCTTGAACTCATGCGCAAATGCGCAGAAATACTGGGGGAACACGCCCATCGTGGAGGCGAAGAACAGGTGCTTGAAGCGGATGCGCAGACACAGTTCAAGTACGTTGCGCATGCTGAACGTGTTGTTCTTGCGTATGTCGATGTAAGAAGACGTGAGATTGATGTCCGCGGCTAGATGGTAGACCGCGTCCACCTGTCTGCACAGCAGGTCGAATTGCTCGACGGAAAGGCCGAACCGAGGCTGGCAGATGTCGCCGAGCACTACCTTGATGCGCGAGTCGAAGGATTCATCCCAGATTTCGGCCTGCTGCAGGGCGTCGCGGATGCGCTTGCGTCCATGTTCGACATCATCGGCTCGGACGATGCAGTGAACCACGAATTTCGTGTCACGTTGCAAGAGGTCGCACAGGAAGAAACGACCGATGAAGCCTGTCGCCCCGGTCAGGAGCACCTCTCGAAAGTCCTGGGGAGACACCGCTTTCTCCGGCGCTCCGCCATCCAGCACCGAGCGAACGAACTGACGCAAGGTTTCGACGTCCTGCCGGCAATGCGGTGGCAGCGTTCCGACAAGCGGCGGGGTTTCCTGGGACGCATTCGTCGCATTCAACATGTCGTGCCTTCCTTCGTGGATGGATGCTGCCAGGTTCTCGGATCCGCTAAGCTGGCACGTGTCGGTCCGGCCGGCCACTCAACTTGCTGCGAAACGATGCAAGGGCATATTCGATCTCGTCGCCGTCGTAGCGAAATTCCCCGGGAATTGACTCGTAGCGATCCTGGGCTCGCCTGAGCGCCTCCTCCTTGCCGCGCCGGCCATTGTCGGCCTGCCGTCGTTCCAGTTCCGCAGTCAGGAATTGCATGAACGCCCGCATCGTGTTCTGCTGCCGGGTGATCTTCTCGAAGTGATAGCCCATCGCGGCCAGACGTACCGCCATGGGAAGCATCCTCGGGTGGTCCGTTGACACCTTGGCGATGAAATTCGTGAAGGCGGGGATTTGCCTGGCGGAAAGGCGGCTGCGCATGCCCATGATGTCCGCAAAGACCGCGTTCCTGCTCTTCGGCTTGTACAGATGTGGAACGAACTTCAGGTTTTCGAGCAGGGTCAGGCAGCGCTCCAGGTAGTTCTCGAGAGCCGGATCGTAGAGGGTGGCCGTCACCCGCATGTATCCCTCGATCAGGATCCCTTGGTCCATTTCCGTCTTGAAATTGAGTGTCGTGGCGCTGGTTCCAATGGGAACGTCAATGAGTCGGTCCTCACGCTTGAAACGCTCGTACATGTCCGTTCCCCGCAGGGCGGTAAGGAGGTAGATGGGCGCCACGGGAATGCCAGCTTCCCGGATGAAATCGATCTGGGCGTCGAACACCCCTTCATCGTCGCCGTCAAGGCCCAGGATGAACCCGCCCTGCACCTGCATCCCCTTTCCCTGGATCGTGCGAATCGCATTGAAAAGGTAGTTGTCGTCGCGCTTGCTGACGTTCTGGGGCTTCTTGGTCTTGAGCAATGCCTTTGGGTTGGGTGTCTCGATGCCCAGGAACACGGTGTCGAATCCTGCCTCGACCATGATGTCCATCAACTCATCCATGCGGGAGAGATTGACGCTCGCCTCGGTGGACAGCGTGAAGGGATGGCCCCGTTCTTTCTGCCATGCGGCTATCTCCGGCAGCAGATTCATCGCATCGCGCTTGTTGCCGATGAAATTGTCGTCAACCAGGAAAACCGGGCCCCGCCACCCGAGCTCGTACAGGGTGTCGAACTCCTTGACGACCTGGTCCGGTGACTTCGTCCGCGGAACCTGGCCGTAGAGCTTGATGATGTCGCAAAACTCGCAGTCGAACGGGCAGCCCCGCGAGAATTGCACCCCCATGGAGTAGTAGCTGTTCATGTCGATAAGGTCGAAGCGCGGCACCGGCGTTCGAGTCACGTCCGGCTTTCTGGGCTCCCTGTACATGGATTTCGCCGTGCCGTCCGCCAGGTCGCTCAGGAATTCAGGAAAGATCTCCTCGGCTTCGTCCAGCACGAAATGCGACACGCCGTCGATCTCGTCGTGAAACGTGGTGGGATGCGGACCGCCTGCCACCACCGGAACTCCGGCCCGGTTGCACCGCTCGATGACCTTCTCGAGAGAGACCCGTTGAACGATCATCGTGGACGTGAACACAATGTCAGCCCACTCAAGGTCCGAGTCTTCCAGCGAAGCCACGTTCATGTCCACGACCCGGAGGTCGTACCCTGGCGGAAACATCGCGGCTATGGTGAGGAGCCCCAGGGGCGGGAAGGCCGACTTCACGCCCACGATGTCCAGCGCAAAGTCAGAGCCCCAGTAGGTCGGGGGTTGCCGTGGATAGACCAGAAGGGCGTTTGTCATGGCGAGGTTCTCCTCGAATTCCCGTCGACGAGACGGGACTTTGGCGACGTCTTCCGCTCAGTGCGCAACAGCCAGCGGATTTCGGCGGGCGGCCTTGTCATGTGAGCATCCGCGGCGGGGCCGGAGGCATCCACCTTCTGCGTTGCGGCTCTTCGGCCGCATTATGCTGCATGTCATCGTCATCTGCGAGAATGTATCGTAGCCGGAGCGCTGCCATCTTGGCGAGGGAAGTGATCTTCGATCGCGTTCGCATAGGCCGAAGGCGTACGTCGGGTGTCGCCCAAGGTCGCCAAGGGCGCTTCCAACGCACCATCCGCTTCCACTTCCGCCAGATCATCCCCTTCATCCTGCCTGCCATGAATGATGCCGCGGGCTATCGACATGCATGAGGCCGTGGTCATCAGTTCGAGCGCGCTCATCTGGCAATTGAACTGCGTCTGGATGAAAGCGCCGAGCTCGGCGACGGAGATCGAGGTTAGCCCGAAGCTTGACAGCGGCTCCTCCACGCCGCCCTCGTCGTGCCCGCAGAGTTCGGCGACCTTGGCGGCAAGCTGCGCGACCACGCTTTCGATCGTCCATTCGCTGCCCGCCCCGGCTTCGAAGGCGTCCTGGTTGTTCAGCATGCGGCCAATGCGCATGTAGTCCGGAAGCTCCACCGTCCATGCCGGTCGACTGAACATGGCGGTGACCAGATGATCCATGTCGGCCATCGAGCGCATCGCGAAGTCGAGGTTGGCGACGGCGCAGTCGCTGCTCACCGGCGGCATGCCGGTGGCCCGCATCATGCGCAGCACGTGGAGGCTGCGGGATGCCATTCCGGCGTCTGCCACGGCGGCCATGTTGAAGGCGAGGCATGGAAGGCCTTGCCGTTGCCGAACCACGGCCAAACCGTCCAGAAAGGCATTGGCCGCGCCGTAATTCACCTGTCCGGGATTGCCGATCGTGGAGGCCGTGGACGAGAACAGGACAAAGTGATCCAGCGCCAGGCCCGAGGTGGCCCGGTGGAGATGCAGCGCGCCGTCGGCCTTAGGAGCGAAGACCTTGGACATCGACTCAGGCGAAATGTCGTCGAAGAACCGGTCGTCCAGGACGCCGGCAAGGTGGAAGACGCCTTTCAGGGGTCTCTTCAGCTGCGCGATGCAGCGTTGGACGTCCTCTTCCACCGATACGTCGCCCGGAACGATGTCGAATTCGATCTCGAGGTCCGTGTACACGAGAGCGCTTGATTTCCGGACCCAGTCGGCGGTCCGGCGCCGGTTGGGATCGCGATCCAGCAGGGTGACATGGCGCGCGCCCGCAAATGCAAGATAAGGCAGCAGCCGCAGCCCGAATCCGCCCAGGCCGCCGGTCACCAGGTATGTGGCGTCCGGATCAAGCAGCGGCCTCACATCCGCGACCGTGAATGCCGATCCGCCCTTGCCGGGCGGCGCCTTCAGGACCAGCTTCCCCTGATGCTGGCCGGTGGTCATCAGTCGAAGTGCCTGGGCGTAGTCCTGGTACGAGAATACGGTAACCGGAATCGCAGGCAGTTCGCCTTGGTCAATGAGACTCAGACAGGCTTGGCAAAGTTCACGCGAAAGGACCGGATCGTCAAGCATGAGCCGATCGACGTCTATGGCGGCAAACCGAAGGTTCTTCCGCAGCAGCCGCAGGCCGAGCGTGTTGTCGGCATAGATGTCCACCTTTCCGATCTCGCAGTGCCAGCCGCCCGGGCGCAAGGCCCTCAGGCACAGTTCGATGTGATGGCCGGCAAGCGAGTTCAGCACCACGTCCACCCCTTCGTCCCCGGTCGCCGCCATCAGCCCGTCATGCCAGTCGAGGCTGTGCGAGTCGAACACGTCCCGTACTCCCATCTCCAGCAGCCGGTTCCGCTTGGCGTCGCTGCCGGCTGTGGCGTAGATCTCGGCTCCCACTTGCTTGGCGAGCGCAATGGCAGCCTGTCCCACACCACCGAGGGCCGAGTGGATCAGGACACGTTGGCCGCGGCGCAGCCGGGCCAGATGGATCAGTGCGTAGTACGCGGTGACGTAAACCGACAGGGACGACGCGGCTTCCTCCATGCTCAGGCGCCCGGGTTTCGCGAAGACCAGATGATCGCGGACCACGACACGGTTCGCGATGCAGCCACCGTGCAGGAAGGCCACTTCGTCACCAACCCGGCAATGGCTGACATCAGATCCGGCGCGGCGCACGATCCCGCTTGCCTCCATGCCGATCTCGTGACCGAGCGCCGAGCGTTCATAGGCCAATGCCGGCAACAGTCCCAACGTTACCATGACATCCCGGAAATTGAGCGCTGCCGCAGCCACTTCGATCTCCACGTCATGCGGCCCCGGCTCCGGGAGTTCATAGGATTTCATCTCCAGGCCGGAAATCTGGCCTGCATTGTCGAGGGTCAGGCGGTACGTCGGCTCCGTGTCGGCCGGCACCCGCACATGGCGCTCCCTGATGCTGACGAGCCTCGGCGCCCACAGGCGCCGTTGGCGGATTGCCAGCTCGCGTTCGCGCAGGTCGCAGCAGGCGAGCCAGGCAAGGGTCTCCAGGTCGTCCGGGTCGCCCAGGTCAACCAGGCGAAAGTCAATCCTGGCCTCGTCGCCGATCTCGATGGCCATGCTCCGGACCGCACCCCACAAAGCGCTTCCGCGTGGGTCTTCCACGTCATGGGCCGCACGCCGGGTTGCGACGGTAAGTCGGCACCGGGAGGCTGCATGCTCGATCCGGTGAGAAACCAGAGCCTGGACAAAGGCTATGAAACGGGTGGTCACAAGCTCCCCGGTCGGGTCCTCAGGATCCGTGCCGCAGAAAAAGTCAATGGCCTGCAATTCGGCCGCGTGCGGCCATTCATCAAGCGCGTGGTACCCGCCGGGGATCAGGACCTCCGCGGGAACGGCATGCACGGCATCGGGGGAATCAAGACGGGCCACCCAATCCGACGCAAGGCTGTTCGTTTCGCCCAGGACCCATCGGGGGCCGGGGAGCTGCGGCGCTCCGGAGGCGTCCGCAAAGGACTGGGGTGCCTGCAACAGAGTCCTTTGCCGGCCGGCCCGAACCGTGGTCCACCCGGCTCCCGGGGAGATGACGTCGTCTTCTCCATGATGCACCAGCGCCAGTCCGCCCGCCACCGTGAGCCGGTGTGCCAATGCCCAGTCCTCCGGATCATAGGCCCCCGCCTCCCGGTGCAGGAAGAGAAGTTCGGCAGCGCCCGCCCGCAGCAGGCCCTTGTCCAGTGCCGGCGGATCGGACAGATCGAGACTCTCGAAACGGATCGCCGCGTCGTGCGAGTGAAACTCTTCGTAGTGTTCCCGCGCCCGTTCCGGGTTGTCGCTGACGAGCCAGTATTCGGTTTGGGCATCCCCGCGGTTGAGGTGGTCCAGGCATTCCTTGAGGGCGGTCCCGTCCGACTCCCGGTCTCCGGCAATTTCAAGCACGCGGCAGGAACGCGGCACGCCCGACACCGGGCGCTGCATCGCGGCGATGAGTTCGGACGGACCGATCTCGCCGGACGGCAACAATTCGTCCAACACCGGACCGTTGGGGACGAACTTTGGTTGCCAGGAGACAACGTGCTTGCTGTCCACGACGTCGTTCCAGTGCGGGTTGGAAGTGAAGTAGGTGTACTTGCCGATGTAAGCGACCAGTTCGCCGGTTTCGCCATCGTAGAACCCGATGCTGCCGCCTGAACGTTCGCCCAGGCGTACCGAATACTGACCCCTTTCATTCACGTCGAGCCAGTCCTCTTCGGGCTTGGTCACGTGGCAAGTGATTCGCGGACCGCTCGGCGGCTTGAGAAAGGTCACGTCCTCGGCGCGGCGGGGCACCGCGAAGAGATCGGCCCACTTGAGGAGATTGAACAGGAAAATCTGCAAACCTCCGTCGAACAGCGGGGGGCACGAGACGTAGCCCTCGGCCTTTCCGGATGTCCACAACGCCTCATCCATCTCGATGTCGACGAGAGAGTCCCGGGTCGCAGCATCCATCAGAACGCGCCGGATGGTCTGGAAATGGGGTCCATACTGGAACGTCTCGCTAAGGACGGCGTCGAGACGCTCGTAGAAGTCGCGGTCGTCGGCTACGACGGAAGGGGCGAACCGGTTCGGGTCTATCTCTTCAAGCCGCGTTGGCACCTTCACTGGATGGTTGACGTCCGTCAGTCGGACCTTTCCCTGGCAATGCAGCTCACTCCTGGCGTCGACATCGTAGGGTCGGGACGAAATGGTGAACGTGTAGGTGTTCGGTGCATTGGCAACCGGGTGGAGGGCGGTCTGCAGCCGCACCGCGACTTTCGGGATGGGACAGGGCTGGAGGAATTCAAGCACCTCGATGTGAACGGGAGCACCTTCGAAGGCTTCCAGGATCAGCTCGATGTAGCCGGCGGCTGGCATGATGGCCGCATGATGGACGCGATGGTCCGCCATCCAGGGGAAATCGCGCTCCGAAAGGCGTGCCTCGAACAGCATGTGACTGGAGGGCACCTTGTGACCAACCAGCGGGCCATGCGAATATTCCCCCTGACGGACGAACATCTCGTCGTCGCACATGATGTCCATCGCGGCCCGGTCGTCCCTTGGATGTCCGGGCAGCAGGTGGGCGACGGGTTCCGGGCGCGGATATTGCGCGGCGAAATCCAGCGCCACGCCAGCCCGGAACAGGGCTCCCAGGGCCTCGCGGACGCCGAGACAGGCATCCGAATCCCGCATGAATGTCGGGATGCAGGCAGGCATCGGATCGGAAGTCTCAAGGCACTGCACGATCATGGGCTGCAGGGCGCCGTGCGGCGCAATCTCCAGCACGGCATCCGGCTGAAGGTCGCGCCGGACGGTTTCCATCGCGGCGGAGAACCGAACGGTCCGGCGGATGTTTGACCACCAGTATTCTGCATCCAGCCGCTCCACCTTCGCGCCGGTCACCGACGACACGAATGGTACTTCGGCATTGAATTCGCGCCCGTTCAGGAAGGAGAGGTTCGCCAGCGCGTCGTCCTGGAGCGGGTCCATGGCGCTCGAGTGAAAGGCGATGTCTCCCGGCAGCAGCTGAAACTGCCGGTTGCGCCGGTCAAGTTCCTCCATGATCGGCTGCAACGCCGACTCCTGGCCGCAGATCACGGTGCTGGCCGGCGCGTTCTCGCAGGCAATCTCGACACTCGCGGGCAACCCGTTCCCGGATTGGGCGGGCGCCTGCAAGGTCTCTAGCAGGCTCTCCACACCGGGACGATCGAGGCCGATGGCAAGCATGCGTCCCGTGCCGGCAGTGCGTTGCTGGAGCCTGGCGCGATGGAAGACCAGGCGGGTCGCATCCGCCAGCGTGAGTGTCCCGCTGGCATAGGCCGCCGCCACCTCGCCCGAACTGTGTCCGACCACGCAGTCCGGATAGACGCCCCAGGTCTTGAGCCACTCCACGAGAGCGCACTGCAGCATGAAGATCACGGGCTGGGCAAGCTGTACCTCGTCCAGCTTGTCCTGCGGAGCAAAGAAGCATGCATCGCGCAGTGAATGGTCCGAGTGCTCGCGCCATTGCTCCTCGATGGCGTCGACAACACGGCGAAACACAGGGTCGGCAAGGTAGAGATCACGTCCGCAACCTGCCCATTGCGTGCCCTGGCCGGAGAACACCATGAGCAGCCGGGGCGCCTCTTCAGCCACCGTGGTGACCGGCGAGGGTTCTTCCACAAATGCGTCCAGGGCCTTGATCAGCGCCTTTTGGTTGCGCACGGCAAAGGCGGTACGGGTTCCGAAGTGTGTGCGTCGCCGGCTGAGATTGCCGACCAAGGTATAGAGATCGAACGCGCGTTTTCCGAGCGTCCGGCGCAATTCCCGGGCGTTCTCTGTCAGCGCATCGGTCGTGCGCGCAGACAACGGGACCATGAAGCCGACTTCCGGCGCCAACGGCACCGACCAGATCCGAGGTTCCTCCGGGCGATATTCCCGTACCACGCAATGCCCGTTCGCTCCTCCGAAGCCGAAGGAATTGATGCCGACCGTAACGGGGCGATCGGGGAAGGGCTCGCACTCCGTCTGCACCTGCATCGGGCAACTTTCGAAGTCGATCTCCGGATTCGGCACCAGGAAGTTCCGGGAGATCGGGGCAAACGTGCGCCGCTCCATCATCATGAGGACCTTCAAGAGGGCGCAGTGGAATGCCGCGGCCTCCATGTGCCCCACATTGCTCTTCACGCTGGCCAGACGGAGCGGCGAGGACCGCTTGAAGCCGCCGAATGCCTCGGCGATCGCGTTCCCCTCGATGCGGTCGCCAACCACGGTGCCGGTCGCATGGGCTTCGATATAGTCGAAATCCCCGGGCGACCGGTTCGCACGCATGCAGGCCGCGCGCATCAAGTCGGCCTGCGCATGCCGCGTGGGCGCGGTGATGTAGCGTCCTTGAGCCAGGCCACCCGTTCCATCAGCGGCGCCCGCCGCATTGACCGCCGTCGCTTCCACAACGGCATAAATCGGGTCTCCGTCTCGCTCGGCCGCCTCGAGCGGCTTGATCGCGTACGTGAAGGCTCCCTCAGCTCGCATGTACCCGTTCGCTTCGGCGTCGAAGGAGTGGCATTTCCCATCGGGGCTTATGACTCCCAGGGCATTGAAGGATGCGCTTAGCCTGAATGTTCCCAGGTAGTTCACGGATCCCGTGAGCGCCTGTTTGCAGTCGCCGCGCGCGAGTGCGTTGATTGCGGAATGCAGCGCGGTCAGGCTGGCGGAACATGCCGTACAGTAGCTGATCGAGGGTCCCATCAGGTTGAAGTGATAGGAAATGCGGTTGGCCAGCATCGCCACGCTGA